>DVED01000208.1 GCA_015295945.1 Oscillatoriales cyanobacterium M59_W2019_021
AAAACAGGTCTTCTAGACTAAGCATGGGGCAAGCGGGAGGTTGATGGTTGGCTCTTTCAGCCTACCCGCTTCGCTCCTCCTTATCCAAAATTGACGTTAGCCTAGAACTTAAGTGGGATTAAAACCGAGAACCATAGATGGCGGTGCGTTTCGTTCCTCAACACACCCTACCAACTGAAAATTTTAGATTTTAGATTGGCTTTGAGACCCACCCCAAATGACCAATTAACAACACCCTGTCCCGTCCCCACAAACGGGTGCATCGTTAGTTTTCGTTTCTCGGTAGTTCGCACCTTTGGTTTCTTGGGGATTGCGGATGCTGCTGCGCTTGCAATCAAAGGGAGTTGCCTCTTCTAAGGGAATATCAGTATGGGGTAAAATGGGAATTAAATCGTTGACATAGGGACTGGTCGATCGCGTTAAAATTTGGAAAGTTTTATCGCAAACCGCCATGGGTTGACCGCGATGGTAAACGTGACCGTCATCGTCTCGAACTTGCTTCCACGGACCTTTATAAATGACCGCTTGATTCCGTTCCCAACACTCGCCTTCTTTCCCTTTAAAGGCGCGAACTGTCACCGATCGAAACTCGATTCCGTTAATCACTTGCCAGGGTTCTGCTTGACGGCTGAGAATTTCAATGCCGTAAAATCCGGCTTCCTCGAACATTTTTAAGAAGGTATCTTCGCGAAACGCACCAGACAGACAGCCACTCCACAACGTGGGATCTGCAATCATTTCTGGCGTCGGATCTTCGTCGCAAACGATATCGGAAATCACCACCCGACCGCCGCGTTTGAGAACCCGATAGAGTTCTTGAAAAAGTTGAGTTTTATCTTGAGGACGAACTAAGTTTAAAACGCAGTTAGAAACCACCACATCGACACTGTTATCGGCAACCAGGGGGTGTTCCCGGCGCAGGCGATCGCACTCAGTTTCAAATGCCGAAACTTGCTCGATCGTCCCGATCGGATTCGCCGTCAGCCAAGCTTGCACCTTATCTAAATCCAGGGCTAAATCTTGAATTTTTCCCTTGACAAAGCGAACATTATCGTATCCAACTTTGCTGGCAATTTCCGGTTGATACTTCCGCGCCAACTTCAACATCTCATCGTTGAAATCGACGCCGATAACGCGACCTGACGATCCCACTTTTTGCGACAGAATGTAGCAAATTTTGCCCGCGCCGGAACCCAAATCGACGACAGTTTCGCCGGGGCTGACATAACGGGACGGATCGCCGCAACCGTAGTCTTTTTCTAAAATTTCGTCCGGTAAAATCTCTAGATATTGCCCTTCGTATTCGGTGGGACAGCACAAACTGGCTTCGGCAGCTTTTGCCCCAGCTTGGTAGCGTTCGAGGACAGCTTGTTCGAGGTTGCTTGCTTGGGAGGCGATCGGGGTTTTGGTCATTGGAGTTGATTGGAAGTGCAACAGTAAAACGTCGGAGTCTCTCCTATTTTGAGAGGAGAGAGGTATCGATCGAGCAAAATTTTAGATATTTTCCAAGTTTATCGTTAGATTAAACCCGATTGATGAAGGTTTCCTGAGAAGGCACTGAGGATCGCAAAAGGTAGAAAGCAGAGGGTAGTAGTCAGTTGATGAATGAAACGCACAGCCAGATGTGGGGATGCGGGGAACTTCACCCTGAAATTTTTCTGTCAAAATGAAAGACATTGGGGCGATCGACCCTCACTCCCGACCCCTTACTCCTCACCCCTATGAAACGACGCCAATTTCTGCAACTTGCCAGCTTATTCGCCGCCTCCGGAGTCGTCTCTGTTGGCACTCACGGCTGGGTTGCCCGCAGCCTCGCCGCATCCCCAAAATCCTCGCGGCTGATCGTCATCTTTCTGCGCGGGGCAGCCGACGGACTCAATATCGTCGTCCCCTACCGCGAAGAAGACTACTATACCCTGCGTCCCACCCTCGCCATTCCCCAACCCGGAGAAACCGATGGGGCGATCGATCTCGACGGTCGTTTCGGCTTAAATCCCGCCCTCGCCTCGCTGATGCCGTTGTGGGAAAAGCGCAGTTTGGCATTCATCCACGCCAGCGGTTCTCCCGACTCCACGCGATCGCACTTCGATGCCCAATTCGACTGGGAAAGCGGAACCCCAGGGGTGAAACGCACCAACGACGGCTGGATGAATCGCACCTTAGCCGCCCTTCCCCAAGGCACGCTGACTCAAGCGGTGAACATCGGCAATGCCACCACGCCGCACATCCTCGCCGGACCGATGTCGGTAGCGAATCTCGCTGCCGTCCGCAATCCCGAAACCGCACTAGCGATCGATCGCCCCCAAATTGACGCCGCCTTCGATCGCCTCTACAACGGCAACGACCCCCTCAGTCGCGCCTACCAAGAAGGGGAAGAAGCCCGCAAAATCCTCTTAGATAGCTTGAAATCGGAAATGCAGGAAGCCAACGGCGGTGCGCCGCGTCCGGAAGATGGCTTCGTTCGGGACGCGCGGCGGATGGCGCAGTTGATGGTCGGTGATGCCCGCACTCAGTTGGGATTTATGGCGTTGGGGGGTTGGGATACCCACGTCAACCAAAACGGGCGGTTAACGCGGGGTTTAACGCCCCTAGGGGAAGGGTTGGCGGCACTGGTGGACGAATTGGGTTCTGCCTACGACGATACGGCGATCGTTGTCATGTCGGAATTCGGGCGCACTGTCGCCGAAAATGGCAATGCCGGAACCGATCACGGTCGTGGTAACGTCCTGTGGGTTCTCGGCGGGTCTATTCGCGGCGGTCGGGTGTTGGGGACTTGGCCCGGTTTGTCGGAGTCGCAACGCTTTGAAGGGCGCGATTTGGCAATTACCACCGATTTTCGAGATGCGATCGCGACCTTGCTGCAACGACACCTGCAAGTTCCCGCCGCGAAGTTAGCCTCGATCTTTCCCGATTTTCGCCCCAATTCAACGCTCGATTTATGCGGATAATGGGTCTTTGGGGTGGGTCAAGGCGGCTCTCTCGGTTTCTCGTCGATCGCTCAATGCTAACGGCACGATCGCTATAATCGCTAGTAGAAAGCCGTCTCACCAGGGATTCCGAAGAGTTATGGAGCGCGAACTGTACGATCGAGGACGAGAAAAAGCCCGCCAAGGGGACTATACCGGAGCGATCGCCGATTTCACGGAATTGCTGCAACTCGCCCCGTATCGCGCCGACGCATACTACCAACGAGGACTCGCCTACTACGACGCCGGACAAGTCCACAACGCCGTCTCCGATTACACGCGGGCGATCGAACTCAATCCCGAAGATGGTAACGCTTACAGCGCCCGTGCCTTGGCGCGGTTGACGCTGAAAAACCCCGCCGGAGCTTTAGAAGATATCGATCGCGCCTTGAGATTTGACAGCCAAGATGCCAGCCATCATAACCTGCGCGGGATCGCCCTGCGCAAGTTGGGGGATAATCGAGGGGCGATCGCCAGTTTCAAAACCGCTGCCGAACTGTACCTGGCGCAAAAAGATCCGGAAAATTGCCGCCGTTGTTTGGAACGCGCCAAACAACTCCAACCCAAATTCGCCGAACCCCTCCCCCAAATGCCACCCACTCCCGTGAAATTGATGTCTACCGGGGAAATCTACGCCCAACTGCTCGATCGAGTAGAACGGGGAGACTGTCGCGGGGCGATCGAGGATTTGAACTGGGCGATCGATCTCGATGCCGGGGATGCGCCTGCCTACTGCTGCCGGGGAATTGCCCGCAGTCGGTTGGGCGACGATCGCGGCGCCATTGCCGACTTCAATCAAGCGCTGCGCCTCAATCCCGATGATACCCTCGCCCGCCGCAACCGAGGGAAATTGCGCGGCAAACTGGGGGATTGGGGAGGCGCGATTTCCGATTTTAACCGAGCGCTGGAAAACGATCCCGAGGATATCTTATTATTATTGGCGCGGGGGAATGCCTATCGGGAAATGGGCGACTATACTAGGGCGATCGACGATTACACCCGCGCCTTGCAACTCGACGGCGATCGTCCGGATATCTACCTCCACCGCGCCACTGCCTATCTACGCTTGGAGGAATTGCAACAGGCGATCGACGACTACCAAACCGCCGCCACCCTCGCCTGCGAAACCGAAGATTGGGCGAACTACCAAACCGCCCTCGATGCCCTCAAGCAACTGCAATCCACCGTTCCCCAATCCTCAAAAGCCGAAGTTATATCCAACCCCCTGCACCAGCGATTGTTAATGCTGGTGGGCGGTCATTGGGAACTCGCCGAACGCCTGATCGAACGAGCGAAATACTTGTACCCCAACATGGATGAAGACTGGTATTTAGAAAAGGTGATTTACGATCTCGAACGCGATCGAGGGAATGGGTTAATTTGAATGTGGTGACATACTCCCGACACTGATAGTGCTCAACGCCTTACGGCATCAGAGGTAATCGCACG
>DVED01000170.1 GCA_015295945.1 Oscillatoriales cyanobacterium M59_W2019_021
CTGAATTAGCGATCGTTAAGCCGGTAAAAGTGGCTCAATGTCCTTTGCTTCTAGCACTTTGCCCTGGCTCAGCACTTTGCCATCGACGATCAATGCGGGCGTTTTCATCACCCCCCGCTGGATGATTGCCATCGTGTCGGTGATGTGGGCAATGTCAGCTTCTAAATTGCGATGGGCGATCGCTTCCTTGGCATTCGCCTCTAACTGCTGACATTTTTTGCAACCCGTTCCTAAAATTTCAACCTTGAGTGTCATGGTTTAATTCCTCCTGATGATGAAGCGATAGATCGTGTAACAGATCTGTCGAAGCCACCAGCGAGTGTTGCTGAAACACCACACACTGTTGCCCTGGGTGGGCTTGATCTAAACTGCGCTGGCATTGATCCAGAAGTGGCGTAAGCTGCGCTCTCAGGGTTTGCAGTTTGCTGATTGTTTCGTCGATGTGTTGCACTTTCTTGAGCAGGCGATCGTATACTTCCTGACAAGAAAGCTGCTGCCCATCCTGCAATATCAACAAGTCTTTAATGTCATCCAGGCTTAATCCCAGGGCTTTAGCTTGGGTAATGAAAGATAGCCTTTCCAGATCGGGCTGCTCGTAAAGGCGATATCCCGCTGCGGTTCGCTTTGGACTGGGCATCAAGCCAATCCGCTCATAGAAATAAAGGGTTTGGGGATTAAGCCCTAATCGACGCGAGACTTCACCGACCTGAAACATCGTTCTGACTCCGTTACGATCTTATGCCCTAATCCTACACCTTATACCCAAGTACAAGGTCAAGCTGATTTGAGATTAAGTTTTGTATCGCCCAACTGATAACCTGGCGGCTTCGCCCTGCCAACAGCCCAGCAGTCTAACGTTCCCAATCAGCGGCGACAGATATGACTGAAACGAAGCATGAAGACTCTGTACGTCCGCCGCATTGGGGTTGTTATGCCTCGCCATTTTGCTCATTCAATCGCTTTCATTGCGTTTAGTTTCTGGGAGCATACATCATGATTAACACTCCTAGTAACACTACCCAACCACCTAGCAAATCAAATTTATCAGGTCTAATCCGATCGACTAGCCAACCCCATGAGATAGACAACACAATGAAAACGCCTCCATATGCTGCATAGGCACGTCCAAAGTGAGTGGGTTGCAACGTTGGGACTGCACCATATAGACCCAGGATCGCAACTCCAATCAGGGCTAACCAAATACTCTTTCCCTCCCGTAACCACAGCCAGACCAAATAGCCACCACCAATTTCACAGAGTCCGGCTAAAACAAAAAACAACATTGATTGAAGCACTTGTGCAGCCCCTTCTATTGTTTACTTCCCAAATTTTCACTCATCAAAAGGTAAAAAGTTAAGATCGGCAGGAGGTGTACGAGGAATGGGGGAAAGCGATGGACTACCCCAAATGATAGCAACCGTCAGAAAATTCGTCCTCATTCTATCTCAAGCGCGACTGATGCGGCGCATATCGATGACGTCGCTGATTTGGCGAATTTGGCGGAAGGTGTATTCCAGTTGATTGAGATCGCGGACGCCGATACCGAGGTCGATGAGGGCGGGTTTGCCGATACTGGTTTTGACTTGGGCGCTGTGAACGTTGATGTTGCTGTCTCGCAGGCGCGATAGAATGTCGTTGAGCAAACCCACGCGATCGATCGCTTCGATTTGGATTTCGATCGGGTAAGTTTGGGGTCGTCCGTTCTCGCTGGCGGGATTCCAACTCACCGGAACCAACCGTTCCCCGGGAACGCTCTCCACGTTCGCACAGCCTTGGGTATGAATGGAAATGCCGCGATTGCTGCGGGTGACGACGCCGATAATCGGCTCTCCGGGGACGGGGTGGCAACAACCCGCCATGTGGTAGAGCAACCCTTCTACCCCCAAGATGGGAGATTTATCGGGAGCGGGGATGGGGATATTGCGGGGAATCAGCGATTGGATTGTCTGTTCGTGGGAGGCGGATTCGATCGGCTGCTCGGTCTTCACTACATCTCGCAGGCGATGGACCACTTGTTTGAGGGTGATTTCTCCGTGTCCGAGTCCGGCGAGCAAATCTTCGACACTGTGGTAGTTACACCGTTCGGCAACAGCGTGCATGGGGGGAGATTTCAACAAGGCTTCAAATCCGGCTTTGCCCAACTCTTTTTCTAGCATATCCCGACCGCGAGCTACGTTTTCTTCTCGGCGCGATCGCTTGAACCACTGGCGAATCCGGTTGCGCGCCCCACTGGTCGCGACGAAGTTCATCCAATCCAAGCTGGGATGACCGTTTTTCTGAGTGAGAATTTCGACGATATCCCCGTTACGCAACTCAGTATCCAACGGCATCATTCGCCCGTTAATCTTCGATCCCACGCAGTGATTGCCCACTTCCGAGTGAATGCGATAGGCAAAGTCTACCGGAGTTGCCCCGCGTTTGAGATCGAGAACGTCGCCTTCGGGGGTGAAGACGTACACATCGTCATCGAATAGATTATCCTTGACGTTATCCAAGTATTCCTGGGCGTCTTTGAGATCGCTTTGCCAATCGAGCAATTGCCGCAACCAGGTAAACTTTTCGTCTTCAGCGGTTAGGGGCGCGTTGCTCGAACCCGTTTCTTTATACTTCCAGTGGGCGGCAATCCCGTATTCGGCAATGTGGTGCATTTCCAGGGTGCGAATTTGCACTTCTAGGGGGCGTCCCGAATACCCGATGACTCCAGTATGCAGTGATTGGTAGCGGTTCGGTTTGGGTAAGCCGATGTAGTCTTTGAAACGACCGGGAATCGGTCGAAATTCGTCGTGAACCACGGCAAGCGCCCGATAGCATTCGTCGTTACTTTCGACGATGATTCGCACGGCGGCGATGTCGTACACTTGATGAAACTCTTTGTGTTGGCGGCTCATCTTTGTGTAAATGCCGTAGAGGTGTTTGGGTCTGCCGCTGAGGTCGAAACAGTGAATGCCCAGTTGGCGGAGGCGATCGCGCAGGGTTTGAATGACGCGATCGATGCGAGCTTCGCGATCGGTGCGCTTGTCGGAAACTAAGGTTTGAATCTCTCGATAGGCGTCGGGTTCGAGATATTTGAAGGAGAGATCTTCGAGTTCCCACTTAACACGCCAAATCCCCAACCGATTGGCAAGGGGCGCGAAAATATCCAGGGTTTCCCGAGCGATTTTCTTTTGTTTGTCCGTCGGGAGAAATTCCAGGGTGCGCATATTATGGAGGCGATCGGCGAGTTTGACGACGATCACTCGAATGTCTTTCGCCATTGCCAGGAACATCCGGCGAAAGTTTTCGGCTTGACGCTCGGTTTTGCTGGAAAAATTGAATTTAGACAGTTTGGTGACGCCTTCAACGAGTTGTGCGACTTCGACACCGAAACGATCTTCGATTTCCTCGACGGTGACGTCGGTGTCTTCGACCACATCGTGGAGAAATCCGGCGGCAACCATCGCACCGCTACCGCCTAAGTCTCGCAACAACCCGGCAACGGCAACCGGATGGTTGATATACGGTTCTCCCGAGGCGCGGCACTGCCCTTCGTGGAGTTGGTAGGCAAAATCGAAGGCGCGGCAGATTAAGTCTACATCTGGCATCGCTAGATCGGAAATTGCCGGGTCTTCCTCGTGTTTCAGCATGCAGGCTTGCAGCCAAGTGGGAATTTCGATGGCAAATTTACAGGTGGCTTCCACGGTGTTAGGGAGGGGGTTCATAGGATCTTCTCTTCGGAGTTGGGAGGTTGAGAGTTGGGAAGGAATGGATGGCGATCGGGTGGCTAAACCGATCGGAGGCAGCGTTCAACCGAGCTAGCTTTGCTTACAGACTATCTCCACTGTACAAACTGGGAGATCGATTTGGGGATGGCTGCCACGGATGAATCTGGAAGCTTCAACCTTGTCTTTTGGGTTCGTCAATCCGCGAACCCGAAAAGGTATTTGTCTCAATTGTTTCGATCGAGCCAGAAATTAAAAGTATACGCCTACACAGAAATAGGAATAAGATTATACTATGCAAGGCTTCGTAGAAAAGGCGATCGCTCTTTCTAAAGAATCAGACGATTGCCTTTTCAGGCGCTCGGCTTGGCAAGTGCAAAACTCATTTCGACCAGGAGAGGTCAACCTCCGTTGAGTTTATTTAATTTTTATAAAGAGAGCCTTGACTTTATTGTATATCTAAAGGTAGAAATTTTTCGATTTGCCAATGCTATCAAACGATCGCCAACAGCGTTATCGGGAGTTGAGAGAGCAGTTGGAAGAATTGCGCCATCAGGGGGAAGGAGATTCCCTGGAGATTGCCACTTTGAAAACCGGGGTTGATCGGGCGCAGCAATTTTTGCAGTCGCAAGTTCTACCTGTCTCGATATCGGGGTTAAATTCGGCAGAGGAGTCCCGCACCCAGTCTTATCATACAGAGTTGCACAAACAACTACGGTTGCTGGCAACCGACGTATTGTTTTTGGGATCGGCTCGACAAGCGTCTACCCGGCAGCAGCGACAGGCGCAAATTCGTGATCGCCTGACGACTCTGTTGCGCTACTGCGATATCCTGTTGGAGGAAGATTCTAGACCCGCAGAATGAAGAGTGGCGGGAGTTCGATCGCCAGAGTCATATGGTAGACCCTGTTCGATCGGTCTCAAATCCCGCCAGGAACTCAAGTTTCTGGCTGATAGTCAAACTCCATTGAAATGGACTGAATTTCTTTTATAGTCTTCTAAAGAAGACTCGAAGCTTTTAGTCTGGGATTTGAACCCCAAACAGGTAGGGCAACCGATCCAGATCTCAGGAAGGTCGAATTTGTCGCTTGACTCGAATGTGGCTCCCCAGTGGAAAGCTCCATCTCTTACTCCCACTGCGAACTCTCCCACCCGTGCCCAATCCCCCATTTTCCCCTAGTGTTGAAAGAAGGAGGCTCACCATCGCCGTGCAATGCCCGAAAGATAAAAATATTACGTTAATCGACGGAATTTTAGACGACACTTTATTGGTGAAATACAGTCCCGAAACCGGAGGGATTTGGCTGCCTCGAGAGGAGTACAATGCCTGGGTTGCTACCCAACCCACCTACGAACTGGATTTGCTGGCAGTCGTGCAACTCATGCACCAAATCGATTTTCAGCCCGCCCCGGAAGACGTGCAAGCGGGGTTGTGTCCGGAAACGGGTCGGTTGATGGTTCGCGCCCGAGTTAATACCCGTCGCCCCTTCTACGTGGAACGATCGGGACCTGATGGCGGTATCTGGCTTGATCGCGGCGAATGGGAAGTCTTGTCGATGTTGGGGCTGCACTTGCAAATCGATTCTCTCTTTTCTGGGGAATGGCAAGCGGTTTTTCGGGAATTCCAACAACTCGAACGCCAGCGACAAGCGACGATCGACAAGTTAGGCGAGGAGTTGGCACTGCAAGTGTTTGCGTTGGGCGATGCTTTGCGGGCGCATCCTAACGGAGATTTCGGCGTGGCGTATTTGATGCAACAATTCGATCGATCGGATTACTAGGTAATGGGTAATGGGTAATGGGTTTATCGGTTGAGGGATTTGAGATATGCGTTGAGTTTAGGGGTTAGTTCTTCGAGTAGGGGTTTGATGCGATCAAAAGATTGGCGATACTCCTGAAGGGAGTCGCTTACGCGATCGACCAGTTTTCTGGAATAGGTGAATCTCAACCAACTCGTAGTTTCATACAGCGATCCTCGAGCGATCCGAACAAATCGCTGATTATCCTTAAAGTTCCATCGCCCTCGACCTTCAGCAATATTGGCACAAATACTATCTGCAGCTCTAACTAGTTGCTTTCCTACAGTATCTTTAGCAAAACTCTCCCAAACTCGACCATTTCCCAAACCTCATTCGCTAACTTTTCCGCCAACCGATAAATCTCTAAATCTTCAAAATCCGGTCTTCCCATTTTATTTGCCAACTTCTCATTAATAATTATCTCTTACCCATTACCCATTACCCATTACTCATGACCGAACTCTTTTCTATTGAAAACTTGCGGGTGTCGTATCCCAATTCCACAGAGTGGGCGGTGGATGGGGTGTCGCTGACCTTGCAGGCGGGGGAAAAGTTGGGGTTGGTGGGGGAGTCGGGGTGCGGCAAATCGACCCTAGGTCGGGCGGCAATGCGCCTGTTGCCGGAGACGACGCGGATTGAGGGACAAGTGTTGTTTGAAGGGCGATCGGTTTTCGATTTGAATCCCCAACAGTTGCGCCAGTTTCGAGGCGAGGCGGTGGCGCTGATTTTCCAAGATCCGATGACGCGCCTCGATCCGTTGATGACCATCGGGGATCACTGTATCGAGACCTTAAAAGCCCATCAACCCAATTTGTCGCGGCAGCAAGCCAAGCAAAAAGCGATCGAAACTTTGGCGGCGGTTAACATTCCCCAAAATCGCTGGTCGCAATATCCCCACGAGTTTAGCGGCGGGATGCGGCAGCGGGTGGCTATTGCCCTAGCGTTGCTCCTCGATCCCAAATTAATCGTCGCCGACGAACCGACGACGAGTTTGGACGTAACGGTTTCGGCGCAAATTTTGCAGGAGTTGACCCGCTTGTGTCGGGAACGGAAGTTAGCGTTGTTGTTGATTTCCCACGATTTGGCGATGGTGGGGGAATATTGCGATCGAGTGGCGGTGATGTATGGCGGCAAGGTGGTAGAAATGGGGGCAGTTGGCGAGGTGCTGCACCGTCCGCAACACGAATACACCCGCTCTTTGTTGCAAGCGGCACTCCACGTGCAAAGTGTCGATGATGTGGATACCCAACTCGATCATCCGGTGGAAGTTCGCGCCTCGGAACCCTTGCTGCGGACGATCGACCTGCAACAACATTACACCTTAGAAAGTGGCTTTCTAGAGCGGATTTTTTCCCGCCAAGACAGTCAAACCATTCGCGCTGTCGATGGCATTACCTTAGAATTGTATCCCGGCGAAACTTTGGGATTGGTTGGCGAGTCGGGATGCGGGAAAAGTACGCTATCTCGCACCATCTTGCAGTTAATTCGACCGACGGGGGGAAAAGTTGAATTTTTAGGGCAAGAGTTGACGGGACTTTCGCGGCAGGCGATGCGGCAGCAACGGCGACATATGCAGATGGTGTTTCAAGATCCCCACGCTTGTTTGAATCCGATGATGACGATCGGCGAAAGTATCGGCGACCCCTTACTCATTCACGGTTTGGCAACCTCGGAAGATGTGAAAACTCAGGTGGAAGCCATGCTCGAGCGCGTGGGATTGAACCCCGTATCGGAGTTTTACCACCGCTATCCCGGCGAATTATCGGGGGGACAACAGCAGCGAGTGGCGATCGCCCGCGCCTTGATTACGCGCCCCCAATTGGTGATCTGCGACGAACCCGTAAGTATGCTCGATGCCAACGTTCAAACCCAGATTTTAGAGTTGATGCTGGAATTAAAGCAAGAATTTCAGCTAACTTATCTATTTATCACTCACGATTTGTGGGTGGCGCGATTTTTCTGCGATCGCATTGCCGTGATGAATGGGGGCAAAATTGTCGAACTCGGCAACACCCGCGACATTTTTACCCATCCCCAACATCCCTACACTCAAACGCTGTTACAAGCTGCACCGTTGTTAGCCCGCTAAGCCGATCGCACTTTTTAACGACGATCGAGTTGTTATTAATGCTCGAAAATATCTTTGTAGTACAGCAAATCTAAAGAAACGAAGACAGGGATGCAATCGAAGCATTGTTGCGCTAATTCTAGGCGTTCTTCCCGTTCTAGCATTGCCGTTAGTTTTTGGTAAGCCCCTAATAAATAGCGAACGTCATTGGCTGCATAACTGAGTTGTTCTTCAGAGAGATTGTTGGCATTGCCCCAATCGGAACTTTGGGCGCGTTTGTCGAGTTCGACGCCTTCGAGTTCGTTAACAACCGCTTTAAGTCCGTGTTGGGAGGTATAAGTGCGGGCGAGTTTACTAGCAATTTTGGTGCAGAAAAACGGCGCAACTTCGATGCCGAGATGGTAGCGGAGGGTGGCGACATCGAAACGGGCGAAGTGAAACACTTTCAGCACCGATTTCGCTTCGAGTAACCGTTGTAAGTTGGGGGCTTCCGGTTGTCCTTTGGCAATGCGGATGGCACTGACAAAGCCGTCGCCGTCGCACAGTTGCACCAAGCACAACCGATCTCGCTGGGGAATCAATCCCATGGTTTCCGTATCGACGGCAAGGGTTTCTGCCCTCAGATAACGGGTCAGAGTTTCGGGGGAAATATCGCGATCGCAAACTTGAAAATCCGTCATGTTGTTTTTGGAGTTTGTTATTGGGTTAGTCTACGATAAAATGAGGTGGGTGTCAGCTATAAAGATAGCAACTGCCAAACCCCGGTGTCGCGCGATCGAGATTAACAATGAGTTTGAAAGACCGAATCGGTGAAGAAATCAAAGCTGCGATGAAATCCAAGGATAAAGTTCGCTTGGAAACCGTCCGCAGTATCAAAAAAATTATTCTCGAAAAAGAATCCAGCATTCGCGGTGAAGGACGAGACCGTCTCACCGAAGCGGAAGAAATGGACGTCCTCTTGCAGCAAGCCAAGCAGCGTCGGGATTCTATCGAGCAGTACGTCAATGCCGGACGAGAAGACTTAGCCGAAAAAGAGCGGCAAGAGTTGGCAATTATTGAAGAATATCTTCCCAAACAACTCAGCGAAGAAGAAGTCGGCGAGATCGTCGATGAGATCGTCGCCGAAGTCGGGGCAACTTCTCCCAAAGATATGGGAAAAGTGATGGGACCTGCCATGCAACGCCTCAAAGGTCAAGCCGATGGCAAACTCGTACAACAAATTGTCAAAGCTAAGCTGTCTTAAGGTTGTTATTGGTCATGGGTCATTAGTCCTTGGTCATTGGTGAAAAACAACGAACAACTCATAACCAACAACTAATAACCAATAACTAACCACTTTTATCGATCCCAATGGGACAAATCGCGATCGATAAATTCCGCCAGCCGTTGATTGGGTTCGCGGAAATGCTCTAGCAGTATTTGACGAGTTTCCGGCAACATTGGGGGCGCTTGATATTCTTTGTTTATCGATCCGCAGCTAAGACTGTATCGTACGCTTCTAAATGTAGACCCAAGCTACAATCGATAGAAACAATTGTGCCGGAATCTATGAGTCTGAGTTGGCAACAACAAGCGGCAGCCTATGCTCCCGGTAGCGTCGCGGTGACGGCAGGGGCGGGAACGGGTAAAACTTATATGCTGGTGGAACGTTACCTGTACTACTTGCAGGAGCGGGGCGTTTCGCCGTTATCGATGGTGGCAGTGACGTTTACGGATAAAGCGGCGCGGGAGTTGCGATCGCGCGTACGTACTGCCGTCGCCCAGCAGTTGCCCGATTCTCCCGATATCCTCGCGGAGTTGGAAGCGGCACAGATCGGGACTATTCACGCCCTCGCTGCCTGGATTTGCCGCCAGTATCCCCAGGAAGCAGGCGTTGCTCCGGATTTTACTATTTTGGATGATTTGGAAGGGGAAATTTGGCTGGCCGATCGCTTGCAAGAAGCGCTGGCAAAATTACCAGAAACGATTTACCAAAAAGTTCCCTATTCGTTACTGTCTCAAGTTTTAGAGATTTTAATTGCCGATCCGATTTCCGCGCAACGGAGTTTGGCACAGGGAACGGAACATTGCGATCGCCTATTTGCGGAAATTCGCCAGGATGCTGTAACTCAACTGTGTCAAAATTCGGATTGGCAGAATAGCAGATCGATCCTCGATCGCTACATCGGCAAAATGGGGGATAAATTGGAGGCATATCGACAAGCGGCAACCCTGGCGATCGCCGATTTAGAAGCTGGTCGAAATATTAATCAAGCATTAGAATGCTTAGCTAAATTAACGATTCGAGGGGGGAGTCAGAAAAATTGGGAAAAGGGCGCTATAGATGCCGTTAAAAATGCTATCGTTACCGTTCGCAATTTAGCACGTCAGGCACTTTCGGCAGGTTTGATAACTTTAGAATGGGGAGAAGCGGACGATCGATTAGCTTCCATCCTTGACGCCTTATCCGAAGCCTTTGACGCCGTGCAAACCGAACTCAATCGCATCAAATTTCGCAGCCGAATGTTAACCTTTGCCGACTTAGAAGTGCGAGCCTTGCAAGCGCTGCAAACCGAGCGAGTGCGTGCCGAATGCCGCGATCGGTATCGCGTCTTTTTAGTCGATGAATTTCAGGATACCAACCCCGTTCAAGCCGAATTTTTAGAACTCCTAACCGAGACTTCCGAATTAACGATCGTCGGTGACGGCAAACAGTCAATTTACGGTTTTCGTCGCGCCGATGTTAGCGTGTTCGATCGATTTCGCGATCGCCTTGTTTCTCAAGGTGGAAAACTCGTAGAACTCAGTCTCAGTTTCCGCACTCACCAATTGTTAATCGATCGCATCAACCGCATTTTTAAACCCCTTCTCGGCACGCTTCACCAAGATTTAGAATCTTCCATCGAACCGCCGCATCCCGCCCCTCACGTTCGCGTTTACACCGTCCAAGCGCCCAAAGAAGTTAACAAACCCCAACGCCAACTTGCCGAAGCACAACACATTGCCCGATTATTACAAGAAATGCTGGAAAGGCAAACACCCGTTCGGGAAAAACATTCTCCATTATCGAGATCGATCGCCCCTGGAGATATTGCCATTCTCGCCCGAACTTGGGATGCTTTGCAAATTTATAGCGAAGCCTTGGAAGCGGCAGGAATTCCCGCCGTCGTTGCTGGGGGCGACAGTTTGCTAACCACTCGAGAAGCCAAAGATGCGATCGCCTTTTTGCGATTTCTCTGCGATCCCAGCGACGATATTGCCCTAGTTGCCGTGTTGCGGAGTCCATTTTTTGCCATTAGCGATCGCATTTTATTTCAAATCGCACAAACTCAAATATCCCACATTTCCCACCCAACCCTTCCGGAAAGGGCGAAGCCTTTGGAAAGCAATCAGACGCTTCAACCGATAAATTCTCGTTCCAAGGCTTCGCCCCTACAAGGCGAAAACCCCCAAATTACTTGGTGGCAACGCTTGCAAAGTGTTAACCTTCCCGAACTTGCTGAAACAATTGAGAGCCTTAAAGAATTATTAAAAGAACGGTATCGCGAACCCCCTAGCCGATTGTTGCAAAAAATCGATCGCGCCACCGGATACACGGCTACCATCGCCAATCTCCCCAACGCCGAACGCCGAGAAGCCGATTGGCGGGGATTTCGGGAATTGGTTCGCACCCTCGAAGCCGGAACCCACGATGTATTTACCGTGGTTCGCCGCCTCAAACGCCTCATCCAATCAGACGTTAAAATTCCCCGCCTTCCTTTGGATGCGAAAAATGCCGTTTCGTTGATGACCGTTCACGCAGCTAAAGGGTTAGAATGGTCGATGGTTGTCGTTGCCGATTTAACCCGATCGACCCCTAACAATTCTCCTCCCATTTATTTCGATCCCGAATTCGGCGTTGGCTTAAAATGGGAAGATGAAAATGGCGAACCTTGCAAATCTTCCCTCTATATTTTGTTAGATAATTTACGAAAACAACGGGAAGAGGCTGAAACCTTGCGAGTTTTGTACGTGGCACTAACTCGAGCGAGAGATGTTGCCATTCTCACAGCGAACGATACTAAAGGGGGCAACCTCGATCGCCTGCGTCCCGGTCTAGAAACTGCCGGAATTCCCATACAAATTTGGGAATTCGATCCCAAATCCCAAACCCCAAACACCTTGCTTTCCCCCGTTGGTTCCGGATTATCCGAACTCCCCATTACTGCCTTAAGCGAATATGCCGCCTGTCCCCAACGATTTGAGTTTCATTTTATATTAGGACATCCGGGATTGGGAGAAGGAGGAGCGATCGCCAAACGGGTGGGAACTCTGACTCATAAAGCTCTAGAATTGGGCATTCGGGATGTCAAAATGCTGGCATCTTTCGATCCGGAGTTAACGTTAGTCCGGGTGGAGCAAGCGATCGAATTTGCCGAAAATTTCGATCGCCATCCCGACTTTATTTCCTTTCGTCAAGGGGCAATTGCTAAGGAAAAAACGGTTATTTTAGAATTTGGTGGACTCACCTTTAACGGCGTGATCGATTTAGTGGGTAAAGACTGGATATTAGACTACAAAACCGATACAGAAATCGACCCCCAACACCATCGCTTTCAACTTTGGGCGTACGCCGAAGCGATCGGAGTCAAGAACGCTCATATTGCCTATCTCCGCCATTCCCAGCTTTATACGTTTTCACCCAAAGAATTAACAAACACTCGCCAAGAAGCAGAAAAATTAGCTCTACAAATTGGCTCGGGTAATTACGATCCGAAACCTTCTGTAGAAGTGTGTAAAAAATGTCCTTATAAAGAAATTTGTAGCAGTCAGTTTAGAGGAAGTTAAAGATAATTAAAAGATTTCCCATTGCCCACCTTCAGGATTGGGCTTGAAAACACGGTGCATATCGAGAACGGGAGGTTTCACATTAGTTTGCGTTAGCAGATCGTGAATTTGTCCCCGATGGTGGGTTTGGTGGTTGAAAAAATGGGCAACTAATAAAAAAACGGGATCGTCATACTTTTTGCCTTGATTGTTGACATATTGAATCGTTCCCTGGAGAAATTCATCCTCAATATTAGCTGCAAAGGATTCAATTCTTTCGTCTTCGGTGATGCGAACTTGCCACAACTCGTGAAAATCTGCGTAGAGAATGGCATCGAGTCCGGTGGAGGGAATAGTTTTGCCTGCAAATCGGGCGAGCCAAATGCGATCGCTCACCATGATATGATTGAGCGTACCGTGAATACTTTTGAAAAAAGCGGGTCGGATTTGTTTCCGTTCGCCATCGCTAAGCCGATCGCACGTTTCGTAAATACGCTGGTTGGCAAGGGTATTATATCGTGCCAACAGTTGGAAATGATTTGCAACGTTCACGTTAATTTTTACACGACTACGCCAAAGAGATCGCTAATAATCCCTCAAATAATTTTAACCCGTCCGCACTTCCCAACACCGGATCGGCAGCCCGTTCGGGGTGGGGCATCATCCCCAAAATATTGCCTTGCGGGTTACAAATTCCGGCAATATTATTCAGGGAACCGTTGGGATTTCCCGTTGCATTCACATCCCCAGTTTCAGTACAGTAACGGAAGACTACTTGTTGGTTATCTTCTAATTGTTTCAAGGTCTCCACATCGGCATAGTAACAGCCTTCTCCGTGGGCGATCGGGATAGAAACCACTTCATTTTTAGAGTATTCTCGCGTCCAAGGTAAATCGGTACGTTCGACTTTCAAAGTCGCTCGATCGCAAATAAAATGTAAATCCCGATTGCGAACTAATGCCCCTGGTAGCAATCCCAGTTCGGTTAACACCTGAAACCCGTTACAAATTCCCAAGATAGCCTTACCGCGATCGGCGTGTGCCAATACCGATTTCATCACCGGAGAAAACTGGGCAATTGCCCCACAGCGCAAATAATCTCCGTAGCTAAATCCGCCCGGAATGACAATAACATCGATATCGTCAATATCGGTGTCTTGATGCCAAATCATCCGCGTCGGTTGCGCGAGGATATCGCGGGTGATATATGCCATATCCCGATCGCAATTAGAACCCGGAAAAACAATAACTCCAAATTTCACGATAAATCTTAGTGGTTAGTGGTTAGGGGTTTGGGGTTTGTTCGTGGTTGTCGTAGAGGTAGGTTTAGCTTAGATTGATCGGACTGAGCCGAAATCGATCATCAAAACTCGCACGCCAGTTCCTCCACTTGTCTTGAAAAATTGCTCCACTTGGGGAGACCCCAAGACCGGACTGGCTCCCCTACAATCATCGGGTCACTGTACCGAGATGGTTTCAAAGCGATAATTTTCAATGACGGGATTGGCTAAGAGGCGATCACACATCCCATCGAGTTGTTGGCGAGCGTTTTCTTCATCGGTTGCCGTCAACGTTACTTCGACATATTTCCCGATCCGTACCTGCTCCACGCCATCGTAACCCATCTGTTGAAGTCCCGATCGCACAGCCGTCCCAGCCGGATCGAGAACAGAAGGGCGGAGCGTCACGTAGATTTTAGCTTGATATTTCTGAGTCACGGTCATGCCTTATATGATGATAGTTGAAGCAGACAGCAGAGATCGACTCCATCAACCCAAAACTTTAGCGGACGAACACCTGTCTGTGTTAAGAACGGGTTGCCAGTCATCGAATCTGTAAAAGATACCGCCGTCTCCATTTTAGGATTGATAGGGTCATTCCGAGCTTTATGCCCATCGAAAAACGCCACCTATGCCAGCTAAGCGCACCCGCAACCAGGAAAAAATTTTGCAGTTGCTCCAAACCACCCAGAGATCGCTCTCCGCTCAGGATATTTTTACCGAACTGCGCAAAACCCGTCAAGGGATGGGATTAGCAACGGTCTATCGCTCTCTCGAAGCACTGAAACTCGAAGGCGTCGTCCAAGTCCGCACCACCCAAAACGGCGAGTCTCTGTACAGTTCCATGCAGCAAGACAAGCATCACCTCACTTGCTTGCAGTGCGGCGCCTCGATTTCCCTCTCCGACTGTCCCGTTCGCCAACTCGAACTCGAATTGCAACAATCCCACCATTTCAAAATCTTCTACCACACCCTCGAGTTTTTCGGGTTGTGCAGTCCGTGCCAGCAGTCGCAGATCGCGAATCCTTCTCCAGAGCAAACACTCGATTACTGATTTTCTGATCGGAGGTTTCTCACCTCTTCGATCGATCGGCAATTTGAAAAGCTTTCTGAAATTCGGGAATTTCGCTGAAAGGCGGCGGAATTGACTCTAAATTTCTCGCACTTTGGATGAAGTAAATCCACTTCTCCGTCAGGGTTTATTGCTCGAACTCCGACGAACGCCCAACTTTATTGTAAATCTTCAGGGGCGATCGCTCGATTTCTTCGGGCAACCTCGCTACTATAGGGCGATCACCCTATGATATGACTAGATAGATTATTTAGAGAAATCGGGCATGAAGTTTAGCGCAATTGAAACCGCACTGTTAGATTGGTCGGGAGATGCTTTAGCCGTTGGTTTATTTGAAGATAGCGTCGAGTTAACGGGCGAGTTGGCGCAATTGGACGAGAAACTCGCCGGAACGTTGCAAGAGTTGATCGACGAAACGGAATTTACCGGAAAAGCCAACAGCAGCGCGGTCACCCGCGTCGGCGGCGGTAGCGCCATCCGCAAAATTATTCTGGTGGGTTTGGGCAAAGCCGACAGCGCCAAGTCAGACCATTGGCGTCGGGCAGCCGCAGCCGCCGCCCGCAAAGCCAAGCAGCAAAAGTGTCAAACCTTGGGCTTGAGTTTCCCCCTGTTGAACGATGACCCCGCCGCCACGGCAGAAGCCATCGTCGAAGGCATCGAATTGGCAATGCACAAGGACACCCGCTTCAAGTCGGAATCGGACGATAAAGGTGGGTTAGAACGGGTTGAATTGCTGGGATTGGCGGGTCAAGAAGGCGCGATCGATCGGGCACTGAAAATTTGTTCTGGGGTGATTTTAGCGCGAGAATTGGTCGCTGCCCCCGCCAATGCCATCACCCCGATTACCTTGGCGCAGGAAGCTGAAGCCATTGCCAACGAGTACGGGTTGGACATCGAAATTTTAGAAAAAGAAGACTGCGAAAAACTGGGAATGGGCGCATTTTTAGGCGTCGCCCAAGCCTCCGATTTGCCGCCGAAATTCGTCCATCTTACTTACAAACCTGCGGGAACGCCGCGCAAGAAATTAGCCATTGTCGGGAAAGGGTTGACCTTCGATTCCGGCGGGTTAAACTTGAAACCCTACGGTAGCGGCATCGAGACCATGAAAATCGATATGGGAGGCGCCGCAGCCACCTTCGGGGCAGCTAAAGCCATCGCCCAACTCCAGCCGGACGTAGAAGTTCACTTTATCTCGGCGATTACGGAAAATATGATTAGCGGTCGCGCCATGCGTCCCGGCGACATTCTCACTGCCTCCAACGGCAAGACGATCGAAGTTAACAATACCGATGCCGAAGGGCGTTTGACCCTTGCTGATGCCTTGGTATTTGCCGATAAATTGGGCGTCGATGCGATCGTCGATTTGGCAACGCTGACGGGCGCTTGCGTCATCGCTTTGGGCGAAGAAATCAGCGGGTTGTGGAGTCCCGAAGACGATCTCGCCGACGCGATTTTAAGTGCGGCAGAAAGTGCCGGGGAAAAATTCTGGCGAATGCCGTTAGAAGAGGGCTATTTCGAGGGCATGAAATCGCTGGTAGCGGATATGAAAAATACCGGACCGCGTCCCGGCGGTGCGATTACGGCGGCATTATTCCTCAAAGAATTCGTCAAAGAGACGCCTTGGGTGCATTTGGATATTGCCGGGTCGGTGTGGACGGATAAGGACAATGGTTACAACAGCAAAGGAGCCACGGGTCACGGCGTTCGCACGTTGGTGAACTGGGTTTTGGCGTAGGCAATCGGTTCGTTGTTAGTAACGCAAGTTTATTAATTATCCAAGTGAAGGTTTCGATCCCCCCTAGCCCTCTTTAAAAGGGGACTGGATTCAAAGTCCCCCTTATTAAGGGGGATTTAGGGGGATCGAGAAGGCATTACGTTCATAACTAGCAAATGAGTTACTAACGAAAACTAACCTTTTTTGGGTGAAGGGGGCGCAATCGAGCCACCCATCCCATCAGTTATAGTAAGGGAGATAATTGACAGCCAGGAAAACTCGATGTTTGCCGGGACGGGGCGAAAGTCTTGAGGAAGATTTCCGGAGATTTCTAATGTTCGTGAGTAAAGTATTGACAATCTGAGGATGAATCAAACAGATGCGAACGGGAGAGATGAATGCTAAATCTATCGCGGGACGATCGCCAGCAGCTTCGGGCTTCTCTCACATCGGGATTTCGCAGCTATCCCTCCCTCAAGATCTTTGTTTCGGATAACTTTGACTTTCGGCTAGACGAAATTGCTACGTCAAGGGCTGTATCGCTACGATGCGATCGCTCGCTTGCAAGATGCCCAACTCAAGCGCGAAAGGCAAATGGGAGACTACATTCGCCTGGGCCCGGTGGGAACGGCGTTTTTGCCATCGCAATTGCCCCGCGTGCTGCTCGTCGATGAAATCGATAAGTGCGACATTAACTTACCCAACGACTTGCTCAATCTGTTTGAGGAAGGCTGTTACGAAATTCCCGAGTTAGTGCGACGCAAAGATGAATGCGAATCGGTGGACGTGCAAACTGCCGACCCGGATGTTTTTGCTACGATTCGGGGCGGGCGGGTCTTCTGTCGGGAATTTCCGTTTATCGTCATGACCAGCAACGGCGAACGGGATTTTCCCCCTGCTTTTCTCCGTCGCTGTTTGCGCTTGAAAATGCCAGACCCCAGTCAGAACCGCACCGCTTTGGAACGCATCGTCGAAGCGCATTTGAAAAAAGGCAAGGATGAAAAACGTTGGACGCGACTTCAGGAGGAGGTCGCCAATTTGGTTAAAGGGTTTACGACCCAAGGGGCGGAGGAAACAGCGGATATCGCCACCGATCAACTCCTCAATGCGGTTTATCTGCTGACCCGCGAGGTGAAGCCGGAGAAGGACGATCGAGAAAGCCTGAAAGCACTGTTGCTCAAAGGACTGAACGAGGAGGATTAATCATCGAACCCGCTCTGAGTCCATCGATCCAACGGTTAATTGCGACGCTGAGCCAGATCGGTTTGACGGGTCGAGAGATTGCCGAGGCAATTTGGCTTGCCGTCCGGGCTGAGGACGACGATCTCGTGACGATCGACGTTCCCGTACAGCCCGACTCCAAAGAGGAAAAAGGTCTCGAGGTCGGGGCAGACGTGCTGCTACCCGAGATGAATGTGGATATTTCCGCTCCCCCTGCTTCGGCAGAAATCGTTCCGGCTCCGGTGGCAAAGACCCCCTCTGTGGCACTGCCGCCCAACTACAAGCCCATTCCCGTACCGGATGCACCCGCCCTTTCCCAGCCGCTCCTCCTGGCACGGGCATTGCGTCCCCTGGCTCGTCACATCGCTGTGGGATTGCCCACCCTTGTGGACGAGACAGCCACGGTCGATCGCGTCGCCGAAACCGGAGTGTGGCAGCCCGTTCTCAAGCCGGAGTCGGAACTTTGGCTGGATGTGGCGTTGGTGTTCGATACCAGCCCTTCGATGTGTCTGTGGCAGCGGCTGGGAACCGATATTCATCGATTGTTGTCCCGCTATGGCGAGTTTCGCGATGTGCGCGTCTGGCGGTTGCGACACGCGGCGGGCAAGGTGGAACTGACTTCCCGGAATGGGACGATTCACAAACCCAGTGAATTGTTAACGGGCGATCGCCCGTCGGCGATTGCGTGGCTCCGGCATGGCACAACGGCAACATGAAGGCGGTGATTTCCACCTGGTCGGCAAAGTTACCGACGGTGGTTTTTCAGGTGTTTCCCGAGCGATTGTGGTCGCGCACGGCACTAGCCCGATCGGTGACAGTGGAATTCCAGGGGAAACAAGCGGGTCTGCCCAGCGACAAATTGCAGCCGATCGCTCGACCCGCCACACCAGCAGTTTCCGCACCACCTCCAACCCTCAAAGATCGAATCGATTCGTTTCAGCTGGCGTCCTCGCCCACCGCACGGGACTTGGCGGGGTTATTGGGGTCTGCCCCGGTCATCACACTGCCCATCGTCCGACTGATCGCCCGTTCGATGCTGCCCCATGCCAGTGCCGTGCATCTTGCCGAGGTGTTGATGAGCGGCTTGCTGAAGGTTAGCGGGACTGAGGTTCCCACCTTTGAAAATGCCGAGCGCATTGCCTACGAACTCGTCGATGAAGAAGTGCGCGATCGCCTGCGAGCCGGATTGCGGGTGGGGGACGCGCTCGATGTCTTGGCAGAGGTTTCCCAATACATCGCTCGGGGATTGGGCAAATCCACGGACGAGTTTTGGGCGCTGCTGCGGACTCCAGCCCAGGGCGAGAGTTCTGCCGAAACGGAATTTCTCAATGCGTTTGCCACCGTGAGAGCTAACATCTTGCGCGGGTTGGGCGGCGATTGGGTCGGAATCGCCAATTCCCTCGCACCGCCGGAGATCGCCGAAGAAGCAGATTCTCTTCACAACTTTCCCCCCCTGCAATCGTGCGAGTACGCCTCCGCTACCATCGCTGCTATCCTCGATCGCTTCGACTTCGAGACTGCCAAGCTGGAACGGGAAACCCGCTCTAAGAAACGCAGCCAGTGGATCGTCCGCCGCCGTCGCGCCGCCACCTGGGGCTATACGGAACGGCTGAGTTCGGCAACGAGAGAAGACATCGGACTAGAAATGATTACTATTCCTGGCGGCAGCTTCGCGATGGGCGCACCGGAGAGCGAACCAGAAAACGGAAATCGCGAACGCCCCCAACATCAAGTCACGCTTGCGCCTTTCTACCTGGGGCGCTATCCGGTCACCCAGGCGCAGTGGCGGGTGGTGGCGGGTTACGATGCCATCGACAGGGAACTTAACCCCGATCCATCCAATTTCAAAGGAGATGACCGCCCAGTGGAGAATGTAAGCTGGGACGATGCCCGAGAATTTTGCCAGCGACTCTCCGCCAAAACGGGAAAGGATTATCGGCTGCCCAGCGAAGCCCAGTGGGAGTATGCCTGTCGTGCCGGAACCGAAACGCCGTTTCATTTTGGGGACACCCTTTCCACCGAGTTGGCAAATTACGACGGGAACTACCGAGATCCGTCGCAGTGCTCCGCCCATAGCCAAAGGCTTGGGGGGTGGTGAAGCGGCGGGCGACCGAAGGGAGCAATCACTCAATCCCCGCCTGC
>DVED01000004.1 GCA_015295945.1 Oscillatoriales cyanobacterium M59_W2019_021
AAAGTTTACAACTAATCCGATTTAACCCAATCGGTAGGGAGTTCGTCTGGCAGCCCAGACAGGGTATGGATTTCGAGCGTCGATTTCACACACCTCTTCCAAAAAGTATAAATCGTCTCTGCAAACTTGGCAACAACACCCCTCAAACCCTTACAGGATAAGGGGTCTACACACCTCAACGCTCTTATGCGGGTTTCGGCGATTTCCCGAGGTGTGTGGATTCTCGTGCGCGAGAAGTCTCGATCGGCTAAAACACTTACCCCATCGGTCTTCTGGCAATTTCTAGCCCCAGATTTAGACCCGAAAAACCCATCCACACACCTCGAGAGAACCTGGAAAGGGGCAAACCCAATGGATAGACTTATCATTTATATCGATCGATCGTGCTACAGAATATAATAGGTCGGTGGCGCTTGGGGCGGTTCGCTGCCAAGGGTGAGCGAATTCGATGCCGCTTCGGAAGGCAACCAGTAGAAGCGCACGTTATCCTCATCCAATTTTACCTTCGTTTTCACTTTGGCATACAGCAGGCGCATCTCATCCAAGCTGATGAAACACTCGAACACGGAATACTGAACTCGCCTGCCGTAACCTTCTAGGAAATTCGCCAGATGCGTTCGCCGTTTGTTGTCGGGAATATCGTAAACGACAACGACCATTTTTTGGGAATTTTAGATTTTAGATTTTGCGGAAAGTTGAGCCATTGCGGTCTTGGGGTTTCCCCGAGTGGAGCAAATGGCGTGGCGGTGTCGGTTTCCGTCCCGCCAAACTTTCCAAGACAGATTTTAGATTGGTCACGGGTCGCCGAACACGGGTCACGGTCTTCTCCCGTACTGAGGTTAACCTAAACTCACTCCTCATCCTTGTCTCAAAAATGGCTCGTAGAGCGTCCCATGCCAGAGACTGCGTTTGTAGCGGCGAACTTGCAACAAAATTGCTTGTCGGTACGTTACCGGAGACTGTAAGTCAGGGTGAGAAACTTCTTCGTTCATCCGCTTTTCAAACTGGTCTAAAAACCGACGCCGCGATCCTGCATTCAGGTAAATTCCCTGACTATTCTTGACCGGTTCAAAGTCTTTAGATTTTAAGCTCTCGCTATTGATTAATTTCAGCACTAAACTATCAACCACCGCCGAGCGAAATTCCTCCATTAAATCAAAAGCGAGATAGGTTTTACGAGGTTCTCCATAGTGTAAATTTCCCAAATAGGGGGATAACCCTTCGGCAATAATCGAACTCAAGACGTTATTGAGTAAAATGGTATATCCGAAGCTCAATAACGCATTCACCGGGTCGGTGGGAGGATGGCGAACTCGCTTCGAGAAACAAAACCCCGGATTGGTAATGAGTTGACCGAAAGCTGGAAAGTATCGCGCCGCACCGATGCCTTCGTATCCACGCAAACGAGCGAGATTATCGACAAATTTTAGTGAAGCAAGATCGGACAAAATTCCTTCAATGGCTTGTGCGACTTCAAGGGTTTGTCGCTTGCGATTAAAACGAATTAAAAGCTGTTTTGAGTTGAAGAGCTTTCCGCGAATAATACTGCGCGAAGTTTCAAGCTGAAATCGAATATCTTCTTGCTTTTTTAATTGAACGATTTCACTTTCAAGATGCAACGGATTCAAGCTCCACAAATGCCCTCGATATTCCCCCGATTGACTCAAAAATAAAACGGGAATTTGCTCTTGCAAGCACGTCCCCATCACTTGTGTAGTGAGTTGAACGTTCCCAAAAACCAGAATGCGATCGATTTCTCGGATGGGAATTTCCAGTTTTTGACGGGGTGCGATATGAACCACAAACCGCAGGTGTTCCTTATAAACTGTCGTGCCTTGGTCGGTTAAATATAACGTCGCCATTTCTCGATTCCAAATTCGATTCCATTCTCGATAAACTTCTGCTGCCTGTACTTCGCGATTCTCTAACTCCAACTCAACGGGTTCTAAACCCGTTTCTAAAAAAGGTTCCATCTCGAAGTGCGGCGAACGGATTTCTTTTTTTTTTGAGTTTTTTTCGACGATCGATCGGCTTTGACATTCCGTCGATCGGATGCAGATTTAACTTTCTCCTCTGAAGCTTCTGCCGGAAAGATGGCATTTTCTAAAAACGCATGACCGAGGAATCGAAACCCGCGATCGAAATGCGTTATCTGGGTTTTGTGCGGGTGCAGTTCCAAGCCAATTTCGCTCAAAAACTGCTCTACTTGGGATCGCGCTGCCACGATGCGATCGCGCGATTTTGCTAAGATTAAAAAATCGTCGGCATAGCGCACCAATTTGACATCGGATGCCGAGAAATGGCGATCGAATTCGTGCAAATATAAATTTGCCAACAACGGCGAAATTACCGCTCCTTGAGGAATCCCGCGATCGCTGGTGACAATCCCTTCGGGGGTGGAAACGCCCGCAGAAATTAATGCTTTCACCAAGCATAAAATCCCCGGATTGTCAATATATTTTCGCAATTCTTGCAGCAATCTTTGGCGATCGATCCGATCGAAATAGCGAACGATATCGGCATCGAGAACCCAGGTATAGCCCAAATCTCGCCAACAGGCGACCTTTTCTACGGCATTGAGATAGGACAAATTCGGACGATAGGCAAAACTCGCGGGAGAAAACACCTCGTCGATCGACGGTTGCAAGACGTTTAAAAGCGCTTGCCCGACGATGCGATCTCGGACGGTGGGAATCCCGATTTCCCGCCAATTTCCCTCGCCTTTGGGCAGTAAAACCCGCTGGTAAGGTCGGGGTTGGTAGGTGCTGTTGGCTACCGACTCTCGTAACTGGGCGAGATTGGCTCTGACCCGACGGCGAAACTGGGGAATCGTTTCCCCATCGATGCCCGCAGAACCTTGTTTTTGAGCAACCTTTTCCCAGGCACGCCGGAAGTTTTCTAAACTAAGAAATTGATGGTCTTCGACTGCTCTTCGAGCATCAGTAATGGTCATGGTTATTGGTTCTTAGGAGTTTGCTAGTCGCTAGTTGCGAAGCGAGAGATCCTGAAATTTTTAATTTTTAATTTTTAATTCCTCCTGCTATAAGATGGAAACTTGGGAGAAAGCGTGCGATCCGTTCCGTTTTCAGTTATGACATGAGGATGGAAGTCCCACTTTCCAGGTCTGTGAGAAAGTTGCAGGAGAAAACCCACCCCTTCCCCGAAGCCCATCAGGAATCGCATCATGACTAGCAGCTACCACATCACCCGCCACGACGATATCCTCCGCGTTGGTTTCAACAAAGAGATTTTGGCTCAAGGCGATCGCATCGTCCGAGATGCCGAGGCGCAACTGGAGGCGCTGATGGAAGCCGGACACCTCAATGGGGGCAAACTGATAAAAATCGACGGCAAAATGTCTCTGCTAGTCAGCTACGTCCTGGGTCACAAGCTATCTCACTTATATGGGGCGATCGCTATCTCCGACCCTCGCCTGGAAGCCTACATCGTCGTCAAAAGCGATACCCCGGACTACCCCCTTGCCAGCCGGATCGATGCGAAAACGGGGGAGGTGACGCCCCTCAAAGACGAATCGCTGCCATCAGAATCCTCATTCGAGATTGGCTGGGAGGGCAATATCTTGAAAGCGCAACTCAACGGTAAAGTGTCCGTCGAAGGCGATCGGATCGTCCGCGATACCTATACCCAGTTACAAAACCTCATCGATGCTGGACAACTCCCCGGCGGCAAACAACCCCTGTTAATTAACGGTCGCGCGCCGATAACCACGGGTTTTGCGATCGCCTCGAGAGTGGCGCATTTATATCGCACCGTTGCCGTCTTCGACCCCAAACTCGGGGAATGCGGCTTAGATAAATACGTCGTCGTCATCGACCACGGGGGATATCGGGTGGGAGAAACGATCCTCGCGCCGCCACCGCCGGAACCGCCCGATTGTCCGGCAGACGCGCCAAGCGATCGATCTCTCATCGATGCCGCCAGCGATTCGCCTCCGCCGGATTCGACGGCTCCTAGTCCGACGACCTCCGATCGCTCTTCGAGCAGTGTCAAAGCTGTCATCTGCGGCTTTCCCAACACCGGAAAAACCTGCTTGCACGACGGACTGAAAAAGGCGCTGCATCGGATTCCCGACGTTCGGGACGCTTACGTCATTTCCGGTTGTCCCGACGGCGAGGGCTCTTGGTTTTCGGAAACTGTCCGCCACAACCCCGAACTAGCCAGAAAACTGAAAGACGAATACAAAACCAAATTCACCCCGGAGTTTGCCGCAGCCAAAGCGCGAGAGATCGCCGCGATTGCCAATTCCCTGCTGGTGTTCGATGTAGGCGGAAAACTCTCGGCGGAGAACCGCACGATTATGTCGCCAGCCACCCATGCCGTTATCTTGGCGAAATCCGACGCGGAAGTCGAAGCTTGGCAAGCCTTTTGCCGGGAACTCGACCTGCCGATAGTGGCGATTCTCTATAGCGATTATCACGGAACGAGCGATCGCGTAGCGACTCCCCAGGAGTATCGGAGCGAGGGCGAATTTCCCATTTTGCAGGGTTTCGTTCACCATTTAGACCGGACGGAAGATGCGTCTTCGCGTCTGATGGTGCGAGAACTGGCGCGGGTGCTAGTGAATTTGGCGATCGAGCAGCGTGCCCACAGGACAATCGGGACGAGTCGGCAAATCTCCTAAGCAAACCGCCGATTAAAAGTGAAGAAATTTGAAGACAAGAAAGATGAAAGTGCTTTGCCCAATCGGCTGAAGGATCGGGGGAATTTTTCGTCCTCTTCCCCAAACTGAGCGCAACTTACCGAGTCAGCAATCGCAGAAAGCCCAAACTCGATCGGATGAGGGCAAATCCGCCCCCGTTGTGACCAAGCCCATCAATAAACCGGAAAGAGACGCGAAACACCCCTAAAACTCCGACGGCTGCACCCTGGATTCCGCGATCGCCTTTCTCGGATTACCAGCGATAATTCTCGTTATCCTGTCGCAAATTCCTGCCGCAATGATGAAACGATTGACCATCGCCCTGGGAATCGCGTTGCTGGCTGCACCCGCGTCAGCCGCTACTTGCCCCCTCGATCGAAGCATTTACCGCGACGGGGATGAAAAAGGATTTGAATTGGTTTTCGGTCCGCCCGTTCCCGAGACTCCCACCTATGCGACGGTGACAATCCGGCATCCCCAGCAAGATCGGCTATATTATTTTTCCGTCACCGTAATAAAGTTGCCGTCTACCGGAAAATGCGGACTAAGGACAAATAAAAAAGCCCCTGTTGGGGCTATCTCTAGAAGTTTCATCATATTTGAACTTGAGGGGGAATCGGTAGATTCCCTTTTTCTTTGAGGTGCTTTGCCCCAAATCCCAGTAAAGAGATAAAGGGGATTAAAAGACCTAATGCGATCGCGGCGCGACGACGATACCTAATTTTTAAATCAATTTCGATCTCATCCATTTCTTTTACCTCTCTCGATTCATCTCCTGCTATTCAAGTGTTAGCACCAAAAAATAGAGTTCAATAAAACTTTATTTGGATAAATTTTTTATAACTTCCCGGATTTTCGATATTGGTAAGGTAGCACGAATTTTGGATCGCTCCAAAATCCGATTTTATTTTGTTTGGCTTCAGCCGTAGCTCTTAAAATTTCACAGTACAGATCTAGATCGTTTCCAGGGAAATCGTAGAGGTTTATTGGTAGAAAGTGGGCAGCCATTCCTAATCTCGCCAGTTGAATCTGTAGATTGTTTCTTAAGTTTAGGTCGTCCAAATACCAATCGCAAAGCGATCGACCGTAAAAGTCCCGACTCCGTTCGACGATTAATAGTTGACGATTGGCTAATAATTGAACTAACTGAAGTTTGGCTCGCTCGCCCCAGACCCATTGATTGAGGTTGATAGGGGTTTCAGGTTTCACCCATTGCCTAGTTTCGGGAGCATCGATCCACCTAGCGCGACTTGAGAAAGAGTTTCCTGTGGTTCTCAGGACAATTGTATCGCCGTCTAAAACCGTTTTAACTATTGCAGATTGCGCGTTCATTTTCTAACCTAAATAACTTATAGTTTAACACGCTATCGCTTTGGGGCGGTGTTGTTTTTGGTAGTATTAACGATGCAACTTCTTTGTACGGTGCAAAACCCTAACGACCTGCGGTTAACCCTCTTAAATCTTTTACCAACATTTAAGAGCCTCTACAGCAACTACGCACCCAATCGTAAATGTTTGTGGCTTTTTAAAGAAGCAAAGTTGGGAAGGAATCAGATTCTGCCGGGATTTGAGGACGATCGCCTCTATCAATTTGCTCAGAAAGTTTATCCGGGTTGCGATATCGGTTTGATTACCTATCACGGAATGGGAAGTAATGCCTGCATTGCGCCGCATCGGGACGATAGATACGCACAGCCGATCGCTCGGTTGGTAAATTTGGGAAATTGTACTTTTGGATATTGCAACTCTCGAATCGGTAATAAGCTCGATCGCTATCAATTAGTAGACGGCGGAATTTACGAATTCAATTGCAAGCACGTACACTCTGTGCTAAGTTGCAGTCAGAATCGATTCTCGATCGTACTCTGGAAACTCCGACCAGAGTTCTATTAGTTAAAAAAAAGGCACGGGAAAACCCGCGCCTTTTTTTATCTTGAAAAGTTACTCTCGACGGAAACCGTCAAGACCGCACTTTTCGCTTATCGATCTGTAAGTTGTTTTTGCTGAAGTTCGATATCCTTCAAGCAGTTCTGGTGATTTTGATCGATCGCCGGATCGATGCAAAAGAACCGAGCTTCGTCAATTAATTTGAGAGCAGCCTTCTCTAAATCAGATTTCGGCTGTCGAGTCGAGGTACTCACAGCGAAGTAGTTTCCGTATTTTGAACTTGTTTTAGGAACGAATTCAAATCGAAAGATATTCGACTCGAAAGCCTTCCGTACAGCGGATTCAGCAAAAGTTACTGGATCTTCTTCTTTTCCGGTTTGCAGCCATTCCAGAAAAGCAACCTCAGAAAGCTCATTGCCGATCGATCGAAATCCATCCATGCTCTGACGATGCAGCAGGAAGGTGGAAAGTTGACTGGCAGTTGGTGAGATTGCCATTTTCCCCGCAACAGGAAAACACCAGATCTCGATAAATTCTTCCTGGATATAGTGCGGCTCGAAAGTTAAGATTCGATGCTGCGTTCCTACAACTACCGCTTCGACAAAGTCACCTTTATCCCCGCCGAGAGATTGAATTTTACTCAAGTTCCCGGCAGCTTTGGTAGCAATTCCGCTGTCAAGAAAACAGCCTTGTTTGCAGTTGGCTCGATAGCGTTTGGGCAGATCGGATATCAGGAAGTTAAATTTTCCGTCTTCGGAGTGCAAAACGTTCATACTCAAAATATTATGAGTTGAGGTAGGTTGACAGGTAGGGTTTGAGCTCCTCGCGAGACTTCAATTCCTTGGCCAGTTTGGATTTGAGAAGATCGATCGACTTGGAGGTTAGCAGCCGATCGCGTTCTAACTCAGTTTGCTTGATTTTGTAATCAAGTTCCAAAAGTTTAGTTTGATGGCGTTCGGCTAAGACCTTAGTCTGTCGATCGAGGTCTTCCTGCAACCGTTGCAAGGTGGGATGCTCGTCGAGCTTTGGCTTCACCCTTTTGAAGTTAAGCTGAATTTTTCCCTGGGGATTCAGATAGATCTGTTTCGACGAGGATTCCGCGTAACGATCGAGCGCTTCGGCAATTGCCAATTCTTCGATCGCCTCGAGTTTGGATTTGAGAATTTCCAGTTGCGATCGGAGTTGAAAGTATTCGTCAAGCAGCATGGCGATCCTCCACGAGTTTTTCAATCTCAACAGCGATGGCGTCGTCGATTCCTAGCGGCTTCTTCTGGACGTGATAGGTGATATCAGCGGTCAACAATTCGATATAATTCTCGAGCCAATTACGGACGAGAGTTTTGAGGACTTCTAGATCGATATCCTCGCAATCGAAAACGTTATCGTATTGCAGGTTTTCCGCCCAGTCGTCGAGAATTTCAGTTTTAATTTCCATGATTCGCCTCAAGTAATTTGGTCAAACGATCGATCTCGTTTTCGAGGTCTGCAATTTTACGATCGAGTTCGATGTTGGCAACGACCAACTTAAGATAGGCATCCAGCCCTTCACGAACGATCGCCTTAAGGTCGAGATCTTCGTCATGCAAAATTTCAATTTCCAATTTCACGTTCAATTTGAAAAAACAACGCCACCGAAAACCGAAAGGATTAATTAGTAGTTGAAGATTCGACTCCGTACATAGACTCCGTACATAAGGCTTCGCCGATAAAAAAAAGGCAAGCCGTTAAGCTTGCCTTTGCTCTTGGGGGTTTCCCCCAAGACCGCACTTTTCGCTATCAATCATCCAGATCGGATATTACTAAACTAGTTGGGTTAAAAACTAGAATTTTCAATCCGTGTTTTCGAGCTTTGGTAACAGCGTGAACCGTGCCACCGCTCGATCGCCCGTCCCAAACTGCTAAGCAAATCTGCGATCGGGAAATCATCACGTTATTACGTTGGTGCAAACAGCCGTTAACGTAGCTGGGATGTAACGTTTCCACGGTGGCAGCGTGTTTTACCAAAAACTTCCAGTTTTGTTGCCAGCGATCGGGCCAGAGTCGGTACTGGTCAGCACAAGGGAGAACGACGTGATAGGGCAGCTGCCGCCGATAGCAAATGCCAGCCGCATACTGGTCTACCCCGATCGCCATACCCGAAATAAATTCGGTGACTCCGAGATCGATCGATCGATCAGTTGGCTCAGTCCGATTTTGGCTAGGTCAGAGCCGATCTGGCGATGTCCGGTGAAAAATGCAGTAATTGCTGAAGTATTTAAGGTCATGAAGGGCCTCCAAAAAAAAAGCCTGCTCGGAGTGAGCAGGCATAGGTTCGCGGAAAGTGCGTTCTAAGACGATGGCGTGTCGAGCCAAACTAGCTCCGAGTTGAGCCAGTCCGGTCTTGGGGAGCCAGTCCGGTCTTGGGGTCTCCCCAAGTGGAGGAACTGGCGTGTCTCCCCAAGTAGAGGAACTGGCGTGCGAAATTCAATGCGGTAAGCCAGTCCATCTCGAAATGCGATTAAGCCCGTGGGGGAATCGATTAGGCGATCGATTCGGGCTTCCAGGAGTGCGTTCACTTGTGCCAAGGTGAGCATTAGTACGGAATCTCCTCGCCTTCTGGCACGAAGTCGTTACGATCTCCCGATCGCAAGCGGTAGTATTTCTGCCGCATTGCCATCAATTCCGCTTCGGTATAATCCAACTGTTTCAACAGTTCCAGCAGTTGCGGCAAGTCCTGGCTGTGGATATCCATCGCCTTCCAGGCGACATCAAACTCCGCGTAGCCATCCAAGCCAGAGATCCGATTCTCTGCCTTATAGTTTTGCCAAGTGAGAATCCGGAGGGAATCCAGAATTAGCGACTTGCGCTTATCTGCTTTACTGGGGATTTTCAAGCCAAAAGCTTCGGGCTTAGAATTAGCCATAGTGTTGAAACCAAAAAACAACACCACCCAACAGCGATAGCGCCCTCAGCCGATGTCCTTCTGGAAAACCGATCAATATCCACTCAATGCGATCGCCCGATCGCTTCTAAGTACCGGAGAACCCGTCTGGTCCGATCTCAATGCACTCTCGAAAAATGCTGACGGGGAATGGGGGCGATCGCTCACCTTGGCTCAGTTAGATAAACGGCGATCGATCTTACCTCGGGTTGTAGAAGAAACCTTACAGTCGCTCCATTGGGCAAATCGAGCGCAGAATAGCAAGAAGTACGCGGAAGTTGGGGCTTTTTTGGGGTGGCTGGGAAATCTAAGCCGGGTTTTCACGATCCAAAATTGGAAATATGCAACGCTGACCGATCGCTTAAATTCGCTCGATCGCCGCTACCCAACTGAGGGAAATTTTAACGATCGGCTCCTGAGTTTGTCCCGGCAAATTCTATCGCTCACCTACGTTCCGGGCGGGGCGATCGAACCAAGTGCTGCGATCGTGACTTCGGTGGTGCTGAAACTTTTTGCCCTGCCGGGGGCGAACTGGGGCAGAGCTAACGCTGCCCGATATTTCAAGCAAGGGCTGGACGTGACGCCGAGCTTCCGACCGTCTCCCGGCTACCCGGTACCGCCGATTCCCGATGTGACGATTCCGCCTCGACCGGTTAAGTTGCCGAGCGGGAATCCGGCTGCACCCATCGGCGCGTGGAAGTTAATCTTTTTCGTTGGGGCGATCGCACTGGCTGCCTATTTGGTAACGAACCTCCTGCTGGAGAAGCCCGTAGGGTTTCAGGAGGTCTACCTGTTTGGAGAGGAGGGATCTTCACAATCACCGGATTTGTATTTTGCTGTCGTCCACGATGAGCCCGACAGCAAGTTATATCTGGTTCGGGCAGCGGGGGAATTAGTAAAGGAGACGGGTAAACAGTACGATGCGCTTACGGGTTTTGTAACCGATCGAGACAAAAAAATTCAGGAAGCTTACAACCTCCTGAATTTAGGACCTATCCCCCTGTCTGAAGCTGGCTCTCAGTTCGATCGCCTGATGTCGTTTTTCCCGGAAGATGCTCCGCCGTTTTGATTAAAAGTACGATACGAGTTCCGGAATCATCTGCGCTTGCGTCCACCGATCGCCAATCCAAACCGGGGTATCTGCCTTCAGTTTACCTTTAAGTTCGGGTTCGGCAACAGAAATCGTTTCGCCGTCGAGATGGATTTGCCAGGTTTTGGCAGGTGGCGGTGGTGGCGGTGGTGGCAGCGGTGACTCCGGCATCGATGTCGGCTGGATGCGCTCCTCAAATTTCTTGGCGACCTTAAGGCTGGCTTTGCGCTTGGGAGAAAGAGTCAGTGCTTCTCCGGTGGCAGGATTGCGACCTTTACGCTCCTTGAGATCTCGCGGTGCGATTTTTCCAAAAGGCAGTTCGATCGTTTCCCCTTCCCGAAGAAGTTTCTCTGTGCAAGTGGTTAAAGAATTGAGGATTGAGTCAACCGTGCTGACCGGAAACCCGGTTTGCTCGGCAATCAGATCTAAGACTTTCATAGAGTTTACGAAGCTCAACTCATAATATTATGAGTGACTTTATCCAAGAAGATCGAGTTGTCGCTTAATTTCTTCATCACTCACTGACAGATCGAAAAGATAGACCGTCGAACTCAGATTATTTTTAACTCGAATTGTCCAAATTTTCATCGATCGCGTCTGTCCTGGTGGTGACTGTGCTTTGTATTTTTCACCGATTAACCCCAGTTGATGGTATCCAACTAATTTCTGGGCACGATCCCATTTCATCTCGATCGCCAATCGCCCATCTTTAAGCACCACCCTGGTATCGACTACCTCGCCGCGCCAGCGCCAACCGGGTGCAGACCAGGCTCCATGCTGGCAGCCGTAGACCTCCACCAACTGTAAATTCACCAATTCTACGCCCTCCAATCTGGCAATAATTTCGTCAGACCAAATGGTGAAAACCAATCCGGCATCCCCGCTCTGGGCTTCGTGGCACACATTCCAGTAAGCGCTAACCCAGGATTCGATCGCGTAGCGACTCCGGGGGAGTATCGACTGTTTGGGTTCGACTGCCAGAATCGTTTCCTTAGACAACCGTGCGTAAATGCTAACGTACCGAATCACGGTAGTATCGCCCTCATTAGCTTCTTTCCAGGCGATCGCCTCTGCCATTTCCTGACGGTAGGTTTGCAGGTGCGATCGGGCGTAGGCTTTCTGCTCGTCGGTAAACGGCACATCACCAAAGAGGACGGATTGATAATTTTTGGGGTTGGTATCAACTCGCAAATCGGGCGCGCGCCAGTGGGAATTTACCAATCCCACCAATCGGCTGATGGTATCCGTCGCGGCGGCGTCAACCTGACAGGCTCGGTCTCTATAGCATTCAGGATTCTTGAAGTCGGAAAGCCAGGGTATGTTCGCATCGATCGAATCCAAATATTCAGTCACGGCTCGCAATCCCGGTTCGTTATTCGGGTAGGCGGATTTGAGCGAGTCAACTGCGATCTGTAATTCTTGGCTGAGGAAATCGATAATCCGCATCTCGTTCGCCTCCTTCTGCTCTCCTCCAGCGGGGATGAGCAACTGGTGGAACTCTGCCCCGACGGCTCGCGCTCTGCCCAAAAGTGACGCAACTACGCCAGTCAGATCGTTCATACTGCCGATCGCAATTTGCTGCAACGTCCCGGCTTTGGAGACTTTCGGCAATTTTCTCACCGTCGGCTTCTCCCCAAAATTGGAGATCGCCTCACGCATTGCCGGGTACGCGCTCGATCGAATTAACTGGATAAAATCGCCATCGGTATCCCGTCCCAAATCCAGAAGCAGTAGGCGCGGCGCCGTCAGCGTTCCCCGCGTGTCGGCAAAACTCCCCTCATGCCGATTTTCCCAAAGCTGGCAATCTCCCCAGTGCCTCATCGGGTTGCAGAAAACGATGTATTCACCCGGCTCGAAATCGGGAGCGCAGAATACACGCTCCCCCACGAGTTCGCCGTTGGGCAGTACGTCAAAGTAGTGAGCCAAGCTCTCGTCAGGCTGGCACATCACCGAGAAGAATCGCACACCCGCCGCTTTAGCCAAGTTGAGCCACATCGCTGCCATCCGCTGCTGAACGCGGCGAACGACGTAGGGGTGAAGCAGTAGAAGCCCATGGCGATCGGACCCGATAATCCGAATCATGGTGTTCTCGTACTCAGCCTCGCTCATAACGTTATCGTCGGGGTTCGATAGCTCGGCTTCGGCGATCGACTGTTCGATCCGGAGAATTTCCGCCAGTGCAACGATGTTGTTCCACGCCCCGGCGAGTTGCTGGCATTTCTGCGAGAGGCGATCGATAATTCCGTCCTGCTGCAAAGTCTCAAAGCTAAACCACTGGAATAACATCCAGCCCGGTTTAGCCCTGCGAACTTCCGCTTCGTGAACCAACCCGATCAGCACCTTACCCTCGTAATTACCCAGGTCGGGCTTGTTCCCTTTGAGGCAGCTAATCGGAATTACCAGATCGATTCCGCGATCGTCGCAGAGTGGGGAATAAGCCAGCGTTCCCTTAGCCACCCAATCTTTCCACAGTGCCGCTCGGAATTGAATCGGCGTATCCGTGGCATCGGTAGAATCCTCTCGAAATGCCTGCATCACCCAACGGCTGCACTTCCCGTGCGATTCCCCGGTTTCCCAATGCAGTCTGTTGGTCGGGTCGTCTTGGGGGTTTCCGTTGCGATTCTCGTCCCGAGAGGCTCCGCCAACGCGGCGTTCGTCATCTACGACAACGTAGCGCATTACTTTGTAGCGCAGACCCCTTAACCCCGTGTGTAGAATGGAGCCGTAAATAATCCGCTTCCAAGATTCGCGATTTCCGTAATAATGGCTGCCGACCGGGCGATCGGCAAAAGTAAACCGCCCGTGAGTTCGTGAATTACTGGCTAAATCTAAGTAGAAAGTTTCTTTACTTGTTGGGGGACTGAACGAATTCAAGATTCTGGGGTCTTTCTCAGTTTTAGAGATTTCACCAATACAAAATTCGGTAGTGGGGTGCAGCGCTGCCAATAAAATATTCCGCAATACTACCAAAGGCACACCACTCCAGCGCTTCTCTTTACAGAGCCAAACCTTCCACTCAGAAACCGTTTGAATTTCTCCCTGAGTTCCGGAGGTCGTCCAGACAATATTTTTAAAAGTAGTAGCCATAATAAAAAAGCCTTGAAATTTCAAGGCTTGTAAAATTTGGGTGCGTTTAACTGAGGGAGGAAATTAAGTTTGAGTCAGGAGCGATCGCATAATAATCGCTTCTTTGGTGGGAGCGCCATTGCGATCGATAGAATCTGCCAAACCGATGATAATCAAACCCACATAAGGATCGTCCGGATAATCGACGTAATTAATCGTTAGATCTTCCAGGGCGTTGAGGAGATTGTAGACTTCTACGTTGAATTCCAGTGTCTCGGTGGCGCTCTCTAGCTGGAGATAGCTATGAGTTCCTGCCGCAATTCCCTGGTGAGTTTCGGCAATCAAAGCAACAAAACTGTCAATTTCTGCATGAAATACCGTGAGATCTTTTTGAGTTAAGACCACCGTATCTCGATCGGGTAAAGTATAACTTCCCCCAACAGCCATTGTACGCCGCATCCCGAGATCGAGGGATTTAATTCGATCGGGCGTGATGTTTGCGTTTCGCGATCGTGCGATTCGGAAAGGGGATTCCGATTCCGATTCAAACCAATAATTCACTTCGGAGATCGCGCTGCGAAGTTCTTTGGTTATATCTGAAGCTACAGTCATTTTTTTTGGGAGTAACAGTCACTTTATTCTATCCTTACTTTGCGATCGCTTGCGAATTTCCTCGAAAGCTAAAACCAACTCAGTCAATGAACAGTCGAGAACCTCGATCGTAATTGCCAGTTCGATCGGCTCCAACTTCGGAACCGATCGACCGTGAATCCAATTCCCCACCGCTTGTAGGCTAATCGTCCGTCCGGTGATCGGCTGCCAGCGCTCGGACAGCAACTCAGAAAAGCGTCTCTGGGTTAGCCCCCGCCGTTTTAAGAGGTTCATAAGTGCATTCTTCTTACGCATCATTGACAAATAGCAAGCAAGCCTGCTATTTTAGCAAGTCGAGTTGCCATTCCTCCAAGTAAAACTACTCGGAAGCTGGTGCAACAGCTTCCGGTACTCAGTATTAACCCTTGACCTATCCCCTACCAACCTGAGTTTCTACTCGGGTGAAATTCTATGGATTTCTACCAACTACGGACTGAAGAATGGAAACGGGTTTGGAAAGAACTTAAACCTGCTGAAATTCGGATTCTCTACTATCTACGAACTCTCAAGCCCTTTACCCTGTCCGTCAGTGCGATCGCCCAAGAATTGGAAATCAACAAATCCACCGTCAGCCGCGCGTTACGAGTTCTTGCCGATGGCGGCTGGATCGATCCCAGCATCTACGGACTAAAAATGAACAACCAAGACCGTATCGAGTTTCAAGTCCGCGAACATCTCAAGTCCCAACTCGGCGGACTAACCGAAGTTAAAACCCCTGCGGGTCGCATCGACCTGCTGACCGAAACCGAAATTATTGAAGTCAAACGGGTAGACGATTGGAAATCGGCGTTGGGTCAAATTCTCATCTACTCCGGCTTCTATCCCGAACACCAAAAGCGACTGCACCTGTTTGGTAGTGCTAAGGACGAAAAGCAAATCTCAACGATCGCCAACTCCTGCTTGGCATTTGATGTATTGGTCAGTTTTGGAGTGGTTGCGGAGGTGAAAGCATGAGGTTCTACAAGCTCACCGAAGCCAATCTACCCCTCATCTCTCAGATGACGGTATCTGAACTGAAGGTCTATTGCTGGCTGAATATTTACCTGCCGTTCGACGACAGCAAAGCGATCGAAATCGACACCGCTCAACTGGCTGAGGAACTCGGAATCAGCCGACGCAGCGCACAGAGAGCACTGAAGTCCCTCGAATTCAGGGGATTTTTCGAGGTTGAAATCACTAAAGCCAAGGTCAAAAGAGCGGCGACACTAGTGTCGTGCAGCGACACGGCTGTCGCTACGACGACACCAGTGTCGCCGAAACGACACGGCTGTCGCCACGACGACACAGATGTCGCCGAAACGACACAGGTGTCGCTAGCGGAGCCTGCAACCCCCACCCCGAGCGACTCCCGCACTCCTAAGATTAATAAGACTTTAAAGACTCTCTCAGAAGACGGTGCCCATTCCCAAGAGAAAGAGTTTGAAAATTGTTTGAATAAATACCCGTCTGGGGAACGGGAAAAATTTCTGGACTTTGCTCGCGACAAAGCCGCTCGCTTGCCGAAGCCCCCTCAACTGGTTCTGAAGTGGATCGCAGCGAACTTCAACTGGCTTTCCTTAGAGTTCGATCGCACCTTCTCGAGGAAACCTTCAAATTCTCGATCGGATCGACCTTCCGCGCTCGTACAAAATTCAAAATACACGATCGAGCAATTACAGCGACTTTACCCACAGACTTGGCGCGATGCCGCCGCGCACTTTGGGGTTGAGATGGAGGAGCCACCGCAGTTTCCTGCGCACGAGCAAATGTTCGAGCAATTGGCAGCGGAAAGTGCGAAGACAAGGGAGGTAGAGTAATGGCTTATCGCAACAAACGGAATATCGGCGAATTGCCCCCGGCGCTGATAGAGGTTCGCTCTGTAACCCGATCGATTTCTGAGGCGGAGATCGATACTGAAGGCACAGACCCCGCATGGGAAACCGGATCGGCTTGGAATCAAAGCCAATTTGGAGAACCCGAATTTATTGCAGAGCCAGACGGTCAGTTAACCATTGCCACCACCGACGACGAGAAAGAACCGCCCGATCCGGACGATTTTCCCAACCGAGAAGACTTCGAGACCGCCTGGTCTCAATGGGAAACCCAGAATCCCCCGGCGCAATATCCCGAACTCCGAGGACTCAATCTGGGGGAAATTACCCGCGATTTAAGTTGCCAGCCCCGAGTGAAGATGGACGTTGCCCACATCAAACGACTGGCTGAGGCGATCGAGGAGGGCATCGAACTCGAGCCACTAGTGGTATTTGGCGAGGAGAACTTCTTAGCCGATGGTTTTCACCGCAGTTTTGCTTACGATCGCGCGGGTGTTGAGGACGTGATGGTCCGTTGGTATCCCGGAACCCTACGCGATGCCCAGCTTTATTCCCTAGGTGCTAATGCCGAGCATCAAATCCTTCTACCGAGATCGAATGCTGACAAACGCAATGCGGTGGTGCGGATGTTGCAAGACTCAGAATGGGCGGGCTGGTCTGATGGTGCGATCGCCAAGCAATGTCGGGTAAGTCAACCGTTTGTATCAAAGCTGCGGAAGGAAGCTGAGCCTACCCAAAACGTTATGAGTAGTGGTGAGCGGAAATATTCACGCAACGGTAAAACCCAGGTGATGCAGATTCGGCAGCGTAAAGTGTTTGCTCCTGACGTTTCGCAGGAGAACAAACCGGAGGATTCCCCGCCTTGGAATCCCGACGATTGGGAAACTCCGGATAATGTCGCTGAGGCAATGAGTCGGTTAATTTTGCCGTCCGATCGCCGCATTCTCGAGCCGAGTGCCGGAACTGGACAAATTGCTAAATTTCTTCCGTGCGATCGCGATTTGGTCTGCGTAGAACAAAACACCTCCCGTTTTAGCCAGGGCAAAGATCGATCGCCAGGAAGGTGGGTTAACTCTCGATTTCCTCACGGGGCAGGCTTCTCTAAGGAAATTAAAAGCGGATTTGATTTAGTAATTGGAAATCCACCTTTTTCCGAAATTATTGATTTTTTGGTGGGTAGTCTTCAGTTTTTAAATCTGGAAAATCCGGACGCTCGAATTCTATTTCTGCTCCCCCTGGATTGGAATTGTTCGATCGCCCGAGGAACGACCTGGCAAACGATCGATGCGAGAATTCACAACGTTTATCCCTGGAGAGGTCGAATTGCTTATCTAAAAAACGGAGAACCTGAATTCGGTCGCCAGGTTTGCGATGCCGTTTTCGATATCCGTCCCGGCAAGGATGGCGGTTGCTTTAACTTCTTAAACTCATAATGAACTACCGATTTATTACCAAACAAGAAACCGCCGATATTTTCCGGTGCAGTACCCGGACGCTCGATCGCTGGCGAAAAGATTGGATTGAGGGAATTCACTGGATTCGGCTAAATAAGCGAGTTCTGTTCAATCAGCCTTTGATGGAAAACCTACTACAATGCGCTCTAGATACGCATCATCCGCTACATATTCGAGAAGTTGATATATATCAGAGACTTAAGCGGTAGGCAATAGGGCGCTATCGCTAATAGGTGGTGTTGTTTTTTTTGATAGTACAATGAAAGTTGAAACTTTTCGCGAAGGAAACCGTGTGGTCTACTACTTTACTGGAGAAAATAAAGTAGAGGTTATTTATGCGGCTGATTTCACTTTTGAGCAACTCGGGGCAATTTTAGGAGATTGGGATTTTACTGGAGTTTAGACTAAATCGGGAAGAAAGAGCCGCCCAAGGGTAGACCTGGGCGGCGATCGCCGTAGATGATGAGATTTAGGCAAAAACCCATCTA
>DVED01000129.1 GCA_015295945.1 Oscillatoriales cyanobacterium M59_W2019_021
AGAGAGGCGATCGAAATCGATATTGCCGAACGGGAGGCGCGGATTTCCGATACGGAGAACGAAATCGATCGATTGGGTCAAGAAGAACTCCGCCTGCAAGCCGAGATCGATCGGGCAAAAGCGCAGTTGGATAATAGCTTCGATAATTCTGATCGCGAAACCCTCGCCCGCATTGCCGCTAACCAACAGCAAATCGCCCAAATCGACGACCAACTGACCCAACAGCGCCTCAATAACGACCAGCAAATGGCAGAGGTGACTGGGGAACTCAAGAAAGCCGAACAAGCTCTCGCTTACCGGGAATTGCGATCGCCCGTCGACGGGATCGTGTTTCAAGTGTCCCCGCGATCGGAAGGCTACGTCATCGGACAGGTGGAACAAGAACCCGTCGTCAGCATCCTGCCCAATGCTAACTTAAAAGCGTCTGTTGAAGTCACTAACAAAGATATTGGGTTTATCAAGGTGGGAATGCCTGTAGAAGTGCAAATCGATGCGTTTCCGGCAACGGAATTCGGGACGGTTCCCGGCGAACTCACGTCCATTGGCGAAGACGTTCTCGAACCCGATCAAATCCACAACTACTATCGCTTTCCCGTCACAGTCGAGTTGAAGCAGCAATACATCGATATTGGGGATGAAGGGGACAAGATCCAAGTTCCGCTTAAATCTGGGATGTCGGTACGAGCCAACATCAAAGTTCGCGAGCGGACGGTGCTGAGTATCTTCTTGGATAAATTCGTCAGTCAGAAAGAAGTGCTGAAGCAAGTTCGATAGTCCGAGTTTGGCTAAAACAGAATGAGTTTTTCTTCCACTATCCGCGTTTATAGCAGTCGCCATGTGGGTTAGGACAAATTTTTGTATTGGAAACAGTCAGTGAGGCAGGGTTGGCACGGAGGCGCAACCCCTACAAAACCCGGATTTTTCGGAGAATGAAACAGCCCTGCCCGACAGGGGGACACAATTGTTCCCTCTCCTTGCAGGAGAGGGTTATACCATTTTTCATGATTTCTGAGAGAGATCTCGGCTTCTGGCTCCCCTTCTCCCCCCAAAAAACTGCGAAGCTTCCTCTTTCTTCCCTCCTATCAGGAGGGATTGAGGGGGGTGGGAGAAGGGGTTGGGGACGGGAGGGCAAGATCCAAGTCTCTCACTTTGAAAAACCGTAGGCTTACCCATTCGTTTAAGCAATCGTTCCCCAGTTTTTTGAGAAAACTAAACTGGGGATTTGAGCAACTGGATCGCTTAAATTTCTGCCAAAGCTCGCTCGATTAAACGCCGTGCCAAGGTTTGCGTTCCCGTATGCGCGTAGTAGTTGGTACTCATATCCAGAAAGGCTGCCAGGTAATCTAACTTATCGTCGCTGACATCGATGAATTTTTGCAGGCTTTGACTGACTTTTTGGGGGGTGAGATCGTGACTTTGCACGAAGTCGCTCATCCAACCTTTCACCGAATCAAAACTTTGACCGATAAAATTCAGTTTTCCTTCCGCATTGTTGCCGGGAATGAGTTCGTCAATTTGCGAGAAACCTTGATGTTGTTTCAACTCCGACGGACTTAAATTTCCCAAGGTATTGCCGACCGATCGCAAGAAATCCGGACCGAGGGGAATTAACCCATCGAAACACACCAAAGCCGCCATCCGCATCAGAGCTTCTTTGCCGTAATCCCCGAGAGATGCTACAAAATCGCCGATGCTGTCGCCGGGAATGCCGTTAATTTGACAGAAAGCCACCACTTCAACGACCAGTTTTAAAGAAAGGTCGATCGCCTGTGCTTTGTCGGCTTTCGGTGTCAGCTTGCTTAAAAATCCGAGCAGCGGGACTTTTTCGCCAACTTTATTCGCCAATGCCGCCGTTCCCAAGGCACTACCCGCACTATCGATGGTTTGATACAACCACATGGCATTGCGATAGCCTTGGGATTTGTCACTGTAGAGAGCGATCGCTCGATCTCCCACCATTTGCAACAAAGACGCATCGCTTTCCATCGTCACCGCCCGCAGGGTATTATCCCACCCCACCAGATTTTCCCACTCTCCGGGAATGACAAAATCGAGAGATTTCAGGGAAAATGTGGTCATATTGCTGGCGGGCAATTCGTCCACCAGTTCGTTAATCGGTCTAGTATGTTTGCTCATGATAAATAGGTATTTGGTAATGGGTAACGGGTAATGGGTAATTGGGTTTAAGACAGAAGAATTCAGGTCGGAACTGATGTGATAAGAGCGGGAAAAAGCAACTAGCCAATAACTACTTCAACCTTGCCAAACCGTTGAGATCGAATTTTTGCAGCCAAGCTTCGCGATCGGCGGCTGTAAAATTGGGATCGCGGGAGATAACTTTAACCTGAAAGCGGTTGGCAACGAGAACCGCCGTTTGGGTACTGCCCACTTCTACCGCAGGATAGCCCGCAACTTGCTTGCTACTTTGCTGAAATTTTTGAGCCGCAGCTGGGGTGCTAATGGTATCGGAAATTGCGAGCATCGCTAAATCTTTGCCGTCTTTTTTCAGCTTGGCTTCGGCAAAACCATCTTTTTCCTGGGTGTAGACGCGCTCGAATCCGTTACCGTTTGTCGGGAAAAACTTGTTAAACTGACTGCCAGCGATCGCCTGCGATGAGACTGCCGCGCCATTGGCATTGGGGGCGGGGGAAGAATTCGTCGTAGCGGGACTGCTACATCCACCGACCCATAGCATTGAAACCAAAAAGCAGGCGACGAAAAACCGACGCAGAGAGAGAATTATCATGGCAGGCTAAGAAATACGAGGATTCTCTGTATTCTATAATCATTAGGGCATGGCAAAGATTAACACTTGTTGAAGGAAATCTCCGCTGGTCTGCCCCCGCTCGATCGGCGATTTTGCCTCTCAACTTCGTGCCATCTGGTTTCTCAAAAATTCACGTTTTCTTTACGGTTTCTTTACAAAAATGAGCCGGAACTCCAAGCAGGCATCTAGACAGCTTTCTCTGATGCGAATTCCTATAAATTGCATGACGTTTTGTCCGAAATGAGTGGGTTGGTCAACCGGATGGCACTGACATGGGTCGCCACTTGTCCAGCGACAAGGCTAGACTGGGTGGAGGGTGATATACGGCACGACCCAACCTAAGAGTCCCGATCCAAATCTTATGCGCATTTTAATCTACTCCTACAACTACCATCCCGAACCGATCGGCATTGCTCCGTTGATGACCGAACTCGCAGAAGGTTTAGTCCGGCGAGGTCACGAGGTGCGAGTGGTAACCGGAATGCCCAACTATCCCCAACGGCAGATTTACAAGGAGTATCGCGGCAAACTCTACACCACAGAAGTCCGCAATGGCGTCACCATCCAGCGCAGCTACGTCTGGATTCGCCCCAAACCGGGATTTATGGATCGCGTGATGCTCGAAGGGAGTTTCGTCCTCACCAGTATTTTCCAAGCCTTAAATGGATGGCGTCCGGATGTCATTCTGCTCACGGCTCCCCCATTACCCGCCTGCGTCCCGGCTACCTTACTGGGATGGTTGCACGATTGCCCGGTGGTCTTGAACTTGCAGGATATCTTACCGGATGCGGCGATCGCTACGGGATTGATTCGCAACAAACTGCTCGTTCGGGTTTTCCGGTCTTTAGAACAATTTGCCTATCGCCACGCCACCAAGATTAGCGTCATTGCCGAAGGATTCGAGAGCAACCTGCGTCAGAAAGGCGTCGAACCGGAAAAAATCAGCTTAATTCGCAACTGGGTAGACGTGAATTTCATCCGACCGATGCCCAAAGAAAATAATGTGTTTCGCGACGCGCACGGTCTCAATGGCAAATTTGTCGTCCTGTATGCCGGGAATATTGCCTTGACCCAAGGACTGGAAACGGTAGTCGAATCCGCCCGACACCTGAGTCATTTACCCGATATCGAAATCGTCATTGTCGGGGAAGGTCGCGCCTTGGAATCCCTGCAACGCATGAAGCAAATCTGGAAGACCGATAACGTGCGCTTGTTGCCCTTCCAGCCTCGGGAAATGCTGCCCACCATGTTGGCTGCTGCCGATGTTAGCTTGGTCGTCCAGAAGCGCAATGCCATTTGCTTCAATATGCCATCGAAAATTCCCACCATTTTAGCCAGTGGTCGTCCGATTCTGGCTTCGGTTCCCCAACACGGGACGGCAGCCAAAGCAGTGCGCCAAAGCCAAGGCGGGATCGTCATTCCCCCAGAAAATCCCAAGCGTCTGGCACAAGCGATTCAAGCCCTCTACGAAAATCCCCTGCGCTGCGCTCTGTTAGGTCGTCAGGGGCGGCAGTTTGCGGTAGAACACTACGCCTTCGAGCAAATTTTAACTCGGTACGAATCTTTGTTTGCGTCGCTGATTTCTCAACCTCCGGCGTTGCCCGTGGTCCCCGTGGGGGTTGCACAGAATTGTAACGAGTCCCCCATCCTGGCGTCGAGTTTGTTAGGATATAGCAAAAAAAACGAACGCTGAATTGCACCCGCGATCAGATCGTCTTGGGAGGAAGACGTTCGGGAGCAAGGGGGTAATTTGGCAAATGTTGTAGAGTTTAGAAATTGAATGTCAAATTCTTCTCCCATCCCATCTCCTTCTCCATCTACCGTTGCCAATTGGGGTGCGATCGAACCCAGTTCCCACGAGTTAGCCTTGACCATCGCCCGCGCGGCGGACGATCGCAAAGGGGCGGATATTTCTATCCTGAAGGTCGGTGGCGTTTCCTATCTCGCCGATTACTTCGTCATTGTCACCGGATTCTCCAAGGTACAAGTTCGCGCCATTTCCCAAAATATTCAAGAGCAGGTCGAGGAAGAATGCCATCGTCCTTGCAACCGGGTGGAGGGACAAGCGGACGGAACTTGGGTTCTATTGGATTATGGGGACACCATCGCCCATATCATGATGCCCGAGGAACGCGATTACTACAATCTGGAAGCCTTTTGGGGACACGCCGAACGGGTAGAATTTTCGGCTTCGACACCGGAGGCTCGTTCTTGATATGAAACCCACCTACACGCCGATTTGCCCGGTTCCCGACGAGCAGCAACCGATCGTCGAATACCAAGCCCTGAGCGAGTCTTGCTTCTTCCGGTCTTGTGCGGGCAAGTGGGGCGGATATCTGAAGATGCTGGCGGGGTTCTGGATGGTCAGTTTTCCGGTGGCGGCAGCGGTGGCGGCGGCGAGTTTTCCCCCGGCTAAATATCCAGTACAGTTTGCTTTGGGTGGTGTAGCCGGAGCCAATTTTATCGTTATTCTGGTACTGGTACGGTTGTATCTCGGTTGGAAATACATCCGAGATCGCCTCAGCAGCGCGATCGTTTTTTACGAGGAATCCGGCTGGTACGACGGTCAATCTTGGGAAAAAACGCCGGAAATTCTCGCTCGCGATCGACTGTTGGCATCGTATCAAGTTCAACCCGTTCTCTGGCGCATCCAACGCACGTTAATGGGTTTTGGCATTGCCTACGGTATTGGGGGAATCCTGTGGTTGGCAGTGAGTGGGTAGGGATTGTATTGGCAAGCTGTCTTGAGCAGGGGGAGCAAGGGAAATTGTCTTAACCTGAATGCGTAGCGCCATAACAGTTTAATCGCTAACAGCTAACCGCTATACAATAACGATCGCCCTATGAAGCCAGTTTAAGTCACGTATGCCCGTACAAACTTCCGTTGCTGTCCTTCCGTTTATCGGTGCTGAAGTTGAGACAGACTACGCAACCGCGAAAGTCGCGATCTTGCCCATTCCCTACGAAGCGACCACAACGTATCGAAAAGGCTGCCAGAACGGTCCGGCGGCAATGCTGGAAGCGTCCGATCAGCTTGAATATTACGACGAAGAATTGGATCGGGAAGTGTGTTTTGACGTGGGGATTCACACCCACAGACCGATCGCCGATACCCGGAACGGGGCGATCGTTTCTGCCACCCAAATGCTGGAGACTACCCAAAATACCGTCCGGAAACTGGCAGCCGATGGCAAGTTCGTCATTGCCATCGGCGGAGAACACAGCATTACGGCGGGGGTGGTTGCCGGATACCGTCAAGCGTACCCCGACGAACCGTTTACCGTGGTGCAAATCGACGCACACGGGGATTTGCGCGACGAGTACGAGGGGTCGCGACACAACCACGCTTGCGTGATGCGTCGGGTGGTAGAAATGGGACTGCCGACGGTGCAAATCGGCATTCGCAGTATTTGCCGGGAAGAGGCAGAACTGATTAAAGAACGGCACATTCCGGTGTTTTGGGGACGGGAGGTGGCAGAAGATCCGAACTGGATCGATCGGGCGATCGCGGCAATCTCAACCGATCGGGTATTTGTTACCATCGATTTAGATGGGATCGATCCGACGTTGATTCCAGGTGTGGGGACGCCGCAACCGGGGGGACTCAGTTGGTACAGTTGCTTGCGGTTTCTGCGCCGCGTGTTTGAAACTCACTCCGTCATCGGTTGCGACATCATGGAATTAGCCCCCTTACAAGATTCAGTCGTCTCTGAATTTACGGCAGCCACTTTGACTTATAAACTGATAGGGTATCAGGCATACTCTCAAAGCTGGTAGTTTGTAGTTTGTTGGTGAAGGTCGATTGTTATCGATTGCTGCCAATTTTGGCAATCTCGAGTTCTCTGTCATGACCGATCGTCGATCGCCAGTAGCGGATAGGAAATAACGAATATGGAGAAAACAGGCACGAAAATTGGCGGCTACGCCCCAGATTTTGAATTACCTGGGTGTGATGGAACGGTACATCACTTAGCTCGGTATTTAGAAAAATATCGAGCGGTATGCGTGGTTTTCATGAGCGATCGCTGCCCGTACGTGCGGGGATATCTCGATCGCCTCAAGCAACTGCAAGCGAAATTTGCCGATCGAAATGTCACCCTGATTGGGATCAATCCCAACGATGCCTCCCAGTTCCCTGAAGAAGGCTTGGAAAATATGATGACGTTTAAATCGACTCATCATCTCAATTTTCCCTACATTCGGGATGTGACGCAAGAAGTCGCTAAAGGGTTCGGCGTCCAAACTACGCCAGAAGCCTTTTTATTAGATAGCAAAGGCGCGATCCAATATCGCGGTCAAATTGACGATCATGCTGACGATCCGGCTGCTGTCAAAAAGCCTTATTTGCAAGAAGCGATCGACCAATTGCTATCCGATCGAGAGATAGAAATTGCCGAAACCTCACCCATTGGCAGTCCGGTGCAGTGGCGCAATAGCTAACGCAAACCATCGATCTTAAACCGTACCGAAGTTGGGGGGAATAATGCAATGCCCAGAAAAGCGGAAATTGGCGCGATCGCTCTGGTGGTTTTCGCTTTTGCGATCGGTTTTGCAGTCTATCCCCAACTTCCCGAGAATTATGCGTCCCACTGGAATTTTGCGGGAGAAATAGATGGCTATCTGCCCAAATCTTGGGGTCTATTTCTTATTCCCGCTGTCATGGGCGTTTGGGTGGCAATTCTCAGTTTAGTTCCTCGCTTCGATCGCTTTCCCGACAATGTTCGATCATTCAGAAGTTACTATGACGGACTAATCATTTTAATCTGTCTGTTTCTGTTGGCAATAAACCTACAATCGATCTTGTGGAACTTGGGGTTGCAAATTACACCGAATACCACCTTTCCCATTTTATTTGGTATTCTTTGGTTTTACCTGGGAATTCAAGGGGGCGATCGCCATCGATACTATTTGGCACAGACTGCAACAATTGTGGAAGGCGTTCCTCGGCGAAGAACCCGCAGCCGCTGTCGAAACGCGCTGGCACTACGAACTGCAAAAGGCGGCTGGGGAGTTGACTCGCGTTCTGCAACAACTCGATCTCAAACCCGGCACTGACTATTCCATCCGCATCCAACCCAATGGTGTAGGCATCTCTCTCCACAGCGCGAAGGCAGCCGCAGCGGTGAAAACGAATCCGATGGCAAAATCGGCATTCGATCGCTTCATGAGCTATTTAGGGGCGCTGGAGGGTCGCAACGGTCAACCCTGTCGGTTTCCCCACCATCCCACCTACGCTCGAAATTGGAAAAAAATGAAATAAACTGCCCTTTGGGATAGTCGAGAGCGATTACACCTGCTAAGATATCTGGGCGAACTCGATAGTGCAAACATTCAGCATCCATGAACAAAACAGAACTAGTGGCAGCGATCTCTGCTAAAACAGGCGTCACCAAAAAGGATGCCGATGCCATCCTGAGTGCGACGATCGATACGATTATGGATACCGTCGCTGCGGGCGAAAAGGTTGTCCTGATTGGCTTTGGCTCGTTTGAGGTCAGAAAGCGCAGCGCCCGAACGGGACGCAATCCCTCGACGGGAGAACCTTTAGAAATCCCGGCGGCTCAAGTTCCCGCATTTAGTGCAGGCAAAGCGTTTAAGGAAGAAGTGAATAAGTAAAGCAGTGCGGGGAAAGCGTGCTGAGTTGCCAGCCTTCTGGCAATGCCCGATCCCGATCGGAGCGCGAGCAGACAGTCGTTTCGCAAAACACCTGGGACGTGGCAACCCGATTTCATCTCGACTGATTCAGTTCCGAAACGGGTAGAGCTGGATATTTGGCTGTCTCATCTCTTTTTGTCGATGCTTCGCTCGAGATTTGAGAGGTTCGCGACCGCACTTTCGATCGGGTATCGTTTTGGATGGAAGAACTGCTATGGTCGATCGCCTTCTCATTTTGGGGGGTTCTGGGAGAATTGGACGCTGCGTGGGAGCGGATCTAGCGGCGCATACCCGTGCTGAGATCGTGCTGACCAGTCGCAATCCCGAGTTTCAGCCGCCGAGCGATCGTTATCTCGTCCGGTGTTGCGATGTCAGCAATGCCGATCAACTGTCAGAGATCGTTGCGGACTACGATTTAGTCATCCACTGTGCTGGACCTTTTCTCCATCGCGATGCCCGCGTTCTGAGAACTTGTATCAAACGCGGGGTGAATTATTTAGATGTCAGCGATAGCCCCGAATTTACGCAAAAAGCCTTAGCATACGACGAGTTAGCTCGAGAAGCCGGAGTTACAGCAATCATCAATAGCGGAATTTTTCCGGGAATTTCTAATAGCATGGTTCGCCAAGGGGTCGAACAACTCGACACCGCCGATCGCATTCATTTGAGTTATGCAGTTTCCGGATCGGGGGGTGCAGGTTTGACCGTCATGCGAACGACGTTTTTGGGTTTGCAAAAGCCATTGCAAGCTTGGATCGATGGGAATTGGCGATCGATTCTTCCCTACAGCGATCGCGAAATCGTCGAGTTTCCCGCTCCCTACAATCGGGTGGGCGTTTACTGGTTTGACGTGCCGGAAACCTTAACGTTACCGCAATCTTTTCCCGTACAAACGGTGGTGACTAAATTCGGCTCGGTTCCCGATTTTTATAATTATTTGACGTGGATGACGGCTCGGTTCGTTCCCCCTAAATGGTTGCAAACCGATGGGGCGATCGAGTTTTTATCTCGCGCTAGCTATCGCATGACCCAATTTACCGATAAGTTTACGGGAATTGGCGTGGCGATTTGCGCTCGCGTGGAAGGAAAAAAGGCGGGTAAAGATGCCGTTTATCGCGGGAGTTTGGTGTTAGAAAATACGGCAATGGCAGCCGGTGCGGGAACGGGAAGCATCGCTGAATTGATGCTGAACGGTCAGTTAAATCGACCGGGGGTTTCTCCCGTGGAACGAGTGCTACCAACCCCTTTATTTGAATCGGCGATGCAAAGTCGAGGGATTGAAATTCAGTTAAATGAGGTTAGTGGTTAGTTGCCATCAGAGCAGGTATGGCGCGAATCTTTTTTCGGATCGGTCGATCTAAGTTTTGGAGATTACCTGCCCGTACAGTGGTTCGTTACGAACCTTTCGTCATGCTTTGAAAGTCGGGAATTGCAGAAGATGAATAAACTTCAAATTCTAATTGTTATAGTTTTTCTTTTGGGGTTAGTAGGTTGCGAGCAGTCGCCCTCGAATTCTGACGCAACTTCGACCGAATCTAAAACGATCGAATCGGCTCGATCGAATCCGACGCCAACAGATGAGAAATCTCAAACTTCTCAACCGCAAAACGATTCCCAGACTAAACCCTCTCCGGCAGCCAACAATGGAGAGACGAAACCACCGGAGTCGAATTCTCCAGCAACGGCTCCCACCTCTCAACCCGAATCGATGGACGAGACAACAGACGAAGCAACCCCAAATCCCACACCGACAGCATCTGACGATCGAGCCAAACCCACCCAAACCAAGTACGATTTTAAACCCGATGAAGAGCCGATCGTTCCCATTGGCAACTTTGAATTTCAACTCAAACAAGCCTCGCTGAAACCCGAAATTGTCGATCCGTCTACCCAAAAACGCTTCAGTGCCAAAACCGCTGATCGACCCTCTTCTTATCTCTTCGTAGAATTAAATTTAACCAACAAAAGCGATCGGACAGCGTTCGATCTCTTTCGCTACCAACTCGATTGCGGCGAGGGTAAACTCTTACCCAATGCTGCCGATGCTGCCGTTGCCTACCGCAACACCCGCAATCTCAATGTCTTTGCCGAAATTCAGCCAGGAGCAACGGGAACGATCTCCGATGGATTTCTCGTCCCCGACTCGTGTCTGGCATCGGATGCCATCACCTTAAAAATTTCGTCTGCGGGGGAAGGGGAAGGCGAAATTCCCCTTCGTTTGAAATAAATCCCGAATTACCGTTCGCGTAGCGTCTCCAAAGGAGAATCGAACGAACCGTTCCCATCCGCAGTTGAAAATACCGCCCGTTCTAACTGAGCTAACGCCGTCTCGAAATCGTCATTGACAATTTGAATATCAAATTCTCGAGCGGCAGCGATTTCGGCTTTGGCAATGTTCAAACGGCGGGAAATTGCCTCTTCGGAGTCGGACGCCCGATCGCGCAGGCGACGTTCTAACTCGTCAAAAGAGGGGGGGAGAATAAAAATCGTCCGTGCTTCGGGACAGTTTTGCCGCACTTGTCGAGCGCCTTGCAACTCGATTTCTAAAATGACGAATTGTCCTTGGCTGACTTGCCGTTCGACTGCCGCACGCGGGGTTCCGTAGCAGTTTCCGGCAAATTCCGCCCATTCCAGTAATTCGCCATCGGCAACCATCCGATCGAATTTGGGGCGATCGACAAAATAGTAGTGCGTGCCATCCATTTCACCCGGACGCGGAGACCGAGTGGTAGCGGAAATCGAAACGCAAAGTTCCGGATGGCGCTGGCACAAAGCACGGAGTAAGGTTCCTTTCCCTACGCCACTGGGTCCGGTGAAGACGATTAACTGACCTGCTTGCATTGTGAGATGGAGGGGTGAGAGGGGCAATTTTCCTGTGGAGATGCGATGCAACCGAGAAGCCGTTCGGTTGAACGCGGCAAGACAATCGACCTGGAAACCGTCGCTCGCCGCGTACTGCAACGCATCTCATTACCCTAACATTAGTCGCTCCTTTACGACTCAAAAGCTAGAGGCATTAGACATCTGGAGAAAACTCGGTTTTTGCCTAGACGGGGCAAGGGTTTGAGGGGCATTTCTGGAGATGTCTATTAGTTATGACTGCCATAATGATCTTTGGTCAGTACGAATCGATTGGCAACCGTTTCTGGCTGGATGGAGGACAGAACGATGTGGCTGGAATCAGTGATAATGACCGCTCGGGTTCGACGACCGTAGGTGGCATCGATCAGTTTTCCCTGTTCTCGAGCTTCATTGACGATCCGCTTGATGGGCGCTGATTCGGGACTGACGATCGCCACGACTCGGTTGGCAGAGACAATATTCCCGAAACCGATATTGATTAGGTGAATGGGTTGATGATCCATCATAATTAAACACCGCTATAGAGCTGTTAGATGGCTGAAAATGGAAGATGTGTCGCCAAGTTAGCCTGAAAATCGCGGCGACTGCGTTTTGGAAGATATCTTTTATGGTAAATAGAAAAATTTAGCCTAACAAGGTAAAAACTGGCGAAAAACCAAACCTTAAGATTTAGATCGCCAGTCCTGTAGGTTCCGACCCCTTTTGTGAGGGCGATCGACGCGCACCGAAGTTTTACGCACGGTGAGAGGCGATCGCGTCGGGGGTTGGTAAATTCTTTTTGAGTCGTTCGATTCAGAATTCACCGATCGATTTTCGATTTTCAGTTTCTTTAGAGTTTTTTTAGGCGTCGGCGTAGTCCGTCCTTGAGATGTAGCGATTCTATAGGAGTAGCATGCAAAACTGGGAAATAATAAAGCGATCGTGCGCTCGATCGAATAATTCAAGGTTTTCCAGTTCAAATACAACTGCAAAAATGACCACCCTTCTTTTTTCAACCTGCGAACGTAATACAACAAGCTTTGATAGGTATCGATCGCTCGGCGACCGAAATAGTTTTTCTGGATGCCACCGGGATCTAAGCGAATGCCGTAGGGATTGTAGTTACTGTAATTAAGCGGGTTGAGCGGTGTGAGTCCTTCGGTTTGGGCAAAGTCTTCGTAAGCAATTCCGTCAGTGCGATCGTTGGGTTTGGCATTTGGTGCGATCCATTCCCACACCGCCCAGTTTTGACTGGCAAATCGAAACTCGGCTAAATTGCGGGTGACTTTGCAAGATTTCAGATAAATGCCGATGGGAATTTCCGCCCAAGGACCGTGTTGCCACACAAAATCAGGCTCGAAAAAGACTTTCAAGGCTAGATCTTCGCGATCGTTAATCCTCAGACGCGCGACTTTGCCGATCGCCCCTTTTCCTACCAAACTCACTTCAATTTTTATCGGTCTTTCTGGATGAGTTTTAGGCTGAATGCAATCCGCCTTTCGAGATAAATAGAGGGTCAATTTCGCATCCGGTGACTTTAAATCTCGAATGTAGCGAGACAGATCGTCTAAAAATAATCGAAATTCCCGAATCCCGATCGCTTCTTCAATGTCGATCGATTGCAAGCGAGGTTCGCCAAAATAGAGCGTTTGCCGATTTGTTTTTCGACGAATTTCCCGACACAGAGCGTAAAACTGATACGGCGACAGGAGTTCTTGTTGCGATCGAGTAATGAGTTCCTTCAGTTCTGGCGGGTCATTCGTCATGTTTCCTGGGGATCGATCTCAGGCTGAAAAACCCGGCTTCTGAGAACAACCGGGTTTCTAGATGCTGGCTGGCTATGCGCAATTAGGCTTTTTTCAACCAGCTAAACATCGCCCGCAGATCTTTCCCAACTTCCTCGATGGGATGTTCGGCTTCCTGACGACGCATGGCGGTAAATCCAGCTTTCCCGGACTGATTTTCTAACACGAAATCGCGAGCAAACGCCCCGGACTGAATTTCCGACAAAATCTTCTTCATTTCCGCGCGGGTGGCATCGGTGACGATCCGCGGACCGCGCGTGTAGTCACCATATTCCGCCGTGTTGGAAATGCTGTCGCGCATTTTTGCCAGTCCGCCTTCCACCACCAAATCGACGATTAACTTGACTTCGTGCAAGCATTCAAAATATGCCAATTCCGGCTGATATCCGGCATCTACCAAGGTTTCAAATCCGGCTTTTATCAGCGCACTCAAACCGCCGCACAACACCGCTTGTTCGCCGAATAAATCGGTTTCCGTTTCTTCCCGGAAGGTGGTTTCCAAGATTCCCGCACGAGTACCACCGATGCCTTTGGCGTATGCCATCGCTCGATCGCGTGCTTGTCCGGTAGCATCCTGATACACGGCAAACAAGCAGGGAACGCCTTCCCCTTGTTCGTAAGTCCGCCGCACCAAATGACCGGGCCCTTTGGGAGCAACCATGATGACATCGACGTTGGCGGGGGGAACCACTTGACCGAAGTGAATGTTGAACCCGTGGGCGAATGCCAGGACGTTTCCGTCTTCGAGATTGGGGGCGATTTCTTCGGCGTAGACGGTTCTCTGCACTTCGTCGGGCAGTAGAATCATAATCAGGTCAGCAGCCTTCGCCGCGTCGGCAACCGAATGCACTGTCAATCCCGCATCTTTGGCTTTGGGGGCTGATTTACTGCCGGGATACAGCCCGACAATAACATTGATGCCGCTGTCTTTGAGGTTGAGGGCGTGGGCGTGACCTTGGGAACCGTATCCGATGATGGCAACGGTTTTACCCGCTAAGAGGTCTAAGTTAGCGTCGGCATCGTAGTACATTCGAGCCATAGGGCATCTCCTTCCAAAAAAGCGTCGCGATGATTTGCAGATTTACAATCATATCAAACCATTCGACGCCCGAGGCGGCTTTTTTGAGAATTCTCCAAGGTTGGCAATGATGAGGATCGAGTATTGCATCGCGCCATCTGAGAAATTGGAAGCATTACAAGCTATTTCTAAACCTCGTGGGTTCGAGAATGCAGTTTTGTGGGTTTTCTCGACTTTAATGGCGATCGGGGGAGTTGCAAGTCTGACTTCCGACCAGATGTACGAATCTTGGAGTATTCAATTATCTCGCGGTCTCCTGTGCTTGAGTTTCAGCCTTGCCACCCATCCCATCGTCCGAAAAATAGCCCGATACCAATCCTTAAAAAAAGAAGTCTTTCAAACTCAGAACTTCAATAACGATCGCCCGATCGCATTAGAGATCGAACCTAACGATAAACCTGACTTTAGATACTCAATTCATCTGCGTTATTTGGAAAAATAAGTTATTGAATTTAACGCTTGATCGCCAAAAGAATAAATTCCCCTATTCTAAGTTTTTAGAAACCCCGAACTTATTCCTCCTGTTTGGCGAAGTTTCCGACTATAACGACTTATCACTCATCATTCCCAAGAGAGCCTTCGAGAGCGATCGGCAAGTCGAGATTTTTCGAGACATTCTTCGTCAAAATACGAGCTAGCAAGCATTAGATAGCCTTCTTCAATTTAAGGCTTTATTCCCACTAATAACGCCATTTCCAACCATTTCCAATAACAATCGACATCGATAAAACCCAGTTCTCGAAACCAGTTTAATTGAGTCTCGACTTCGAGCAATTGGTTTGATGGATCTTCAGTTTCGGGCGTATAACCAATTTTGAGAAGAAATTGTTCGTGCAATCGATCGGTAGGAGAAGCAACGTGTTCCAGATTGCAGAAAATACCGCCCGGTTCTAATCGATCGAAAACTTCGGCGTACAGAGATCTCTTGCGATCGTTCGCTAGATGGTGAATGGCAAAACTAGAGACGATCGCGTCGAATTTTCCTAAATCTGGCAATGAATTTTCCAAGTTATGCTTGATAACTTCGATGGTTTCGTTCCCGGCAAATTGTTGATTTGCTGCCTCTAACATCACCGGAGAAAAATCGAGTGCAATACCTTGAGCTTGAGGGCGATCGAGTTTCAACAGTGCCAGCAATCGCCCGTTTCCCGTCCCCAAATCTAAAATTCGCTTCACCATTGTTGGAATGCAATCGAGCAACGCAGCTTCGCCTTCCGTGCGGTGGGGAATGCGATCGGCGCGTGCCAAATAATCTAAAGCATGTTCCGTTGAAGTCCACTGATTCGTCATAATCTCTTTTGACCTTAAGAAATTAGCCGTTTGCCGCTTTATATAAGATCTTCGCCAACTTCACTAACTGAGGTTTATCCATCACTTTGACTAAAGTTTGAGCGGCATATTTAGGATCTAAACTAACAATAACGTGTTTCGACCAAGCTCCATTTTCAATTTGAGTTAGCTGCTTCAAACTGCGACTGGGCGCGATTTTGGCTTGCGGATCGGCAGCCAGTGCGACACTAGCTTCCTTAATTTCTTTAATGACAAACGGCGCGAGAATTTTATACGGGTTCGAGGCATTGCCGATCGCCTGTCGAGCGGTTTCCAGCAAGGTTTTCCACCCTGGGGAATCCCCACCCAATTCGCTTAAATGCTGGCAAAAAGCCCCCAATTTCTGACGGCTTGCCTTGCTTTCCGACTGCTTGAAAAGCTGCAACATCTGCTTGAGAATATCGAGGGTGCGATCGGTAAAGTCCGAATCCATCCCCGCCGCAACGCCCCCCCCTTGCAGCGCTTCTAGGTATTTTTGCAACTCGTCGAAGCTGGGTTCGGCATCTTTCAAGATCGCGTTGGCTTCTTCCTCTTGCAATCCAAACGGACCTTGGAGCATTTCTAGTAACTCCCGCAGCGTATCCAAGCCTTTGAGAAACAGCGTTTCCAACTTTTGATCCACCGGAATGCTCGTATTCTCCTTAAGGATTTTGAAATAATCCTCGAGGCGGTGAGCGGTTTTCTGGATGCTGCTAAATCCCAGCATTGCCGCGCCGCCTTTGACCGAGTGCGCGGCGCGGAACATCTCGTTCACCATTTCCGGATCTTTCATAGAGGCTTTGAGATCCAGCAACCCCCGTTCCAAGGTATCGAGATGTTCTTTGCCCTCTTCAATGAAAAAACGGACTATTTCCTCAGATGCCACGATCGTCTTCCTTTATGTTGATGATGGGGCAATCGGCCAGGTCGGACATTTCCCCATCGGGTTCCCCACGCCGGACAGTCGCTCCCAATTGACCGCTTGACGTCTCCAACTTACTCGGGAGTGGAGGACTCTTCCTCACCTTCAGAGGCTTGAGGCTCTGCCGACGACGCCTCCAACGACTCGATTTCCACTTGAATGGGATCTTTATACTGGGCGGGAGCTAGCGCCAGAGCTTTATCGAACAAAGGTCGAGCGTCTTCGATCTTGCCCTGTTGTTTCAACACCTTAGCCTTGCCGAAAACCGGGCGAAAATCTTTGCTGTCGGCTTCGATCGCCTTATTATAGGCTTGCAGGGCGTCTTCGTACCGTTGTTGTTTGGCGTACACGCCACCCAACAGCACTCTCACCGAGGTGACATCTACGCTTTTCGGTTCGACTTGATTGGCTTGCGGGGCGGTTTTGAGGGCATCTTCCAACAGTCCGATCGCCGCTTCCGGACGACCTTCATCGATCAACAACGCCGAGAGTCCTTCCAAGGCTTGCAGGTTGCCCGGTTGAGCGGTCAAAATGTTGCGGTAGGTTTGGGCTGCCCCTTCGCGATCGCCTGTATATTGGCGAGTTTGAGCCAGCAGCACTTGATAGCGGGTTTCCTGGGGATTGAGTGCCGCCAATTTTTCCAGAGGCTCTATCGTCCCTTTAATATCGTTGAGTTCTAACTTAATTTGTAATAATCCCAGCAACGCCGTCTGATTGTCCGGTTCTCGCTGCAACACCAACTCGTATCCGCGCGCGCGATCCTCTAAGTCGGATTGTTTCTGGCGTTGGGTTGCCTCAGCAGACGTTTTGGCATCGGGCGGATTCGATTGCCGCGCCTCCAAAACCGCACTGACCATCGGCGTTACCGAAAATCCCAGCAAGCCCACTAAGCCGATTAATACCGCAATTCTTGCCAGCCAGTTACCGCGTTTTTGTGACACGCCTTTGCCCCCAATTCAACGTTCGATCCATTTGTAGCATACCTTACCGCATTTTCGTCTCCCTATAAAATAAGCCGAGAACGGGTTACTGCTAGACCGAGGAGAGTTCGGTCCCAGAGCGAAGGGCTTGCTACACTACATTTAAGGTCAACATTGAAGGTCAAAAGGTCAATCTGTCAGGTCAGCCCTTCCCTGCCCGATCGGACTTGGAGACCGCACCCCGATCCCAATGTTTCGTTTTTCCCGAATTCATCTAAATTCTACGCACTTTCATGAGGTCTAACCCTCCAATTATTATTATTTTACAATTAATGCCGATCGTGGTTTTGATTTTGGCGTTGACCGAACCTTCTGCCGCGATTCCTATTTTTATTTTTCTCGGGATTTTATTTCCCATTCTTTTACTGAAATTTTTTCAGCAAGCTTTTGATGACTTTGATCGAGAAATGTACGCGCGCAGCCAACAAAAAACAAAGTTTCAATATTGGTACGATATCCCGATCGATTTAGAATTAGAAAGCGATCCCGAAGTCAAAGCCTTCAATCCCCTCCAACCCTATCTTTACCATTTGAGGCTGCCCTATCCCTATACCCTCGAGCAACTCAACCAAGCCTACCGCCAACGAGCCCGAGAAACCCATCCCGACGTTCGCGGCGGCAGCACGCAAGAATTTCTTCAAGTTCGCGAAGCTTATGAAGTTTTAAAAACCGCATTGGAAACAACTTCTTCCAATGTAGATTAGCGTCAATACGGGTTAAGCCCAAGGCTGAATCTCTGGCTCGCTCCAGAAGTGCGGATCTGGGGTTCGGTGGGGAAATACCGCTTCGATCGACCCAAATCGGCTGGGGAAATCCATCCGGACACGGGTCAGGAGTTCATGCCCCATGCCCTAACTCCACCAGAAATCATTATGACTTCCGGACTGACGTTTACTGCGGCAGGTGTCTTCGGAAAGACTTGACGCTTGCGTTGGATGGAACTCGATGGCGGCAAAACGATCTATTGAGGGTCAGCCTCGCTCGACCCGTCCGATGCCGCCACGCCAGCGTTACAACGATCGACCGGGACGCTCGTCTACAGAAACATAACTGCGATTGTGATGTCCGATGTAAATTTGAGTCGGACGGAAAATCCGGTTTTCTGCCAGTTGTTCTTTCCAGTGCGCCAACCAACCCGCCACCCTCGCGATCGCGAAAATCGGCGTAAACAAATCCGTGGGAATGCCCAGTTTTCGATACACCAAACCCGAGTAGAAATCCACGTTCGGATAAATGCCCCGATGGGCGAGTTTTTCCTCCACCGCTTTTTCCAGGGCGATGGCAATATCGTAATACTCGTCGCGACCGAATTTCTCAAATAGCTGTTCCGCTAAACTTTGCAAAATCGTCGCTCTGGGATCTTTGACCTTGTAAACCCGGTGACCGAACCCCATGATTTTTTGCTTGCGCTCCAAGCATTTTTCCAAATAAGGACGGACATTTTCCACCGAGCCGATTTTCTCCAACATCATAATCACCTCTTCGTTCGCACCGCCGTGCAGCGGACCGCCGAGGGTTCCCACCGCCGACGCGATCACCGCATAGGGATCGGTCAGCGTCGAAGCCGTCACCATCGCCGAAAACGTCGAAGCATTCATCGAATGCTCGGCATGGAGGGTCAAACAAACGTCAAAAATCCGAGCGGCTAACGGGTCGGGTTCCCGCTCGTTGAGCATATACAAGAAATTCGCCGAATAATCGAGATCGTCGCGGGGCTGTACCGGATCGTTCCCTTTCCGCATCAGTTGAAACGCTGCCACCATCGTCGGAATTTTCGCTAGCAATCGAATAACGGCATCGCGAATGTAGATGGGATCGTCGAGGGCTCGCCGCGAGTAGAACAAACCCAATGCCGCCGCTGAAGCTTGCAAGGCATCCATGGGGTGACCGCTTTCGGGAAAGCATTTCATCATGTCGCGGATGCGATATTTAATCCGTCGATGGTAGCGGATATCGTGCTGAAAGGCGTCGAGTTCTTCGCCAGTGGGTAACTCGCCCCAGATCAACAAGTAAGACGTTTCTAAAAAGGTACTTTTTTCAGCAAGTTCTTCAATGCGGATACCGCGATATTCCAGCACGCCTTGTTGACCATCGATGTAGCTGATGCCCGATTGAGCGGCAGGAATCCCATCTAAACCAGGACTGTAGCATTGAGCAGACATGACTTTCCCATTATGTTGACTGGTAACGAGCGATCGGCGACGGATGAGGGGACGCTGGGGGTAGAGTGGCCAGGAACCTGTGCTTGCTCGAGATGTGCCGGCAAGCGCCAATCTCGAACGACGAACGCGATCTGCTTGAGGTTAACTTACCAGAAACTCGGCAAGTGTGTCTCGATTTACAGAATATTCTTGGGTTGGTTAGTGGTTAGTGGTTAGTGGCTAGTCGTCCACTACTTTGGGTGACAATCTGCTCCCTCTGCCTGCCGCATTCAATTCCCCAACCATTCGGGGAAACGCTCGGCGAGAACGGTTTGAATTTGGGTTTGCACGTCATCTTCGGACGCACTGGCATCGATGCGGGCAATGCGCTGGGGATAGGCACGGGCGAGGGCGGCGTAGCCTTGCTGCACGCGACGGTGGAAGGTGAGATCTTCTTCTTCCATGCGGTTGCAGTTCCCGCGTCGTTTCGCGCGAGCGAGGGCGATTTCCGGTGCGACATCGAGCCACAGGGTTAAATCCCCGGTCAGTCCGTCGGTGGCGATATAGTTAATTTGGACGATCAGTTCCAAACTGAGACCGCGACCGTATCCTTGATAGGCAATGGTGGAGTCGATATAGCGATCGCACAATACGATCCCCCCTTTGTCTAACTGCGGTTTGAGAACCCGATGGACGTGCTGGGCGCGATCGGCTGCATACAACAACAGTTCGGCTCGATCTTGCAGGGGTTCGCTCGTTTGGGATTCTAGTAGCACTTGGCGCAAAGCCGACCCCAATTGCGTTCCTCCCGGTTCGCGGGTAAGGGTCACCATCGGGGCATCGGCAGTGTTTTGCGCCGAGAGCCATTGGGAGGTTCGTTCGATCTGCGTTGTTTTGCCACAGCCTTCGACCCCTTCAAATACAATGAATTTTCCATCCATAGAGCGGTTACGCTTTGGCGAGATTAACTGCAAAAATTTTCAGAAGCTGCGCGATCTGGCGTTGCCAATGGTACATTATAGACATTTGTATTCCTGGAAACTTCCGTCTTGAGGAGGTCTTATTTAGGTGAACTCCACTGAATCACTCAACCCCCAACAACTGCAAGCTGAAGTCTCCCGCTTGCAAGCCGAACTCCAAATGCGCGATCGACTGATTCAACAGTTGTCACAGGAACTGTTCCGCCTCGTCAAGGGAAACACCAGTTTTACCCCGACTGCCGAGGTCACAGAACAGCACCAAGCCCAAATGCAAATCCTGCGCCAACAGTTGCAAGAAGTCGAACAACAGGTTGAATTTTATCAACAGCAAATTGCCGACCGCGATTCTCAATTGTACCAGCAGCGGCAAGCCGTGCAAGAGTTGACCGATCGATCGCGGATGCTAGAACAGGTGGTGCAAGAACTGCCGGAAATTTACCGCCAAAAATTCGCCGAACGCTTGGAACCTGTCAAGGAAAAGGTGGAAATGCTCCAGCGGGAAAACCGCAAGCTGCACGCCGAACTCCAAAGCGTCAGTTACCGTTTGGCAATGCGATCGCGCCAATCCCAAGGTCAACTCGATCTCCCCAGTTTCAAACCCAGCAACGGCAATACCTCCCTCCCTTCTTTAGGTGGAGCGTAGTCTGGAGATAGGGTCGGAGTTTAACTGCCGACGATCGCGCGAGGATTTGACGCCGACCCAAACGCCTGTTGCTGATTTAACGTGCTGCGCGAAGCGCACGAGCTGACGGCTGACGGCTTCCAACTCTGGACATCGAGACATTCCCCTCTGGGCAGCCGCCATCTGTTGATCGCCTTTTTCGGTTAGGTTGTATATTCGGCATTGATTTTCACGTAGTCGTAACTGAGGTCGCATCCCCACGCCTGGCCCGTACCGGAACCGCTGCCGAGGTTGACGGCGATCGCCACCGTATCCTCTTTTAAGTAAGCTCCAGCGGCTTTCTGTTTCAAATACTCGCTGGCTGCTGCCCGATCGAACGGCAAGGGTTGCCCCTTATCCATCAACAAGAAATCTCCCAGTTGCACGCGCAAATGTTCGGCGTCGAAGGAAACCCCCGCTCGTCCGGCAGCGGCAGCAATCCGCCCCCAGTTGGGATCGCGTCCGAAAATTGCCGACTTGACCAGAGACGATCCGGCGATGGTCAGGGCCACTTGGCGAGCGGCGGCATCGTCGGGCGCGCCGGATACGTTAACTTCGATCAGACACGTTGCCCCTTCTCCGTCTCGGGCGATCGCTTTGGCTAAATGCTGGCATACAGCCGTCAGCATTGCTTCCAGCTTCTCGGCTTCAGGTCCGCTTTCCGTGATCGCGGTGGTGCGAGACTGTCCGTTTGCTAGGGCGATCAAGCAATCGTTGGTGCTGGTATCCCCGTCTACCGTAATTTGGTTGAAGGTCTTAGCCGCCGCCCGAGACACCATTTCCTGCCACAGGTGGGGGGAAACGGCGGCATCGCAGGTGACGAACGCCAGCATGGTTGCCATGTTGGGATGGATCATCCCCGAGCCCTTGGACATCCCGCCCATGCGAACTGGGCGATCGCCGAAAGTGGTTTCTAGGGCAATGGTTTTGGTGACTAAATCCGTGGTGATAATGGCTTGGGATGCCGAGTCACCGCCATCTTCTGATAACGCGGCAACCAGTTGGGGAATGCCCGATCGCAAGGCATCCATCTCGATCCGCCGCCCGATGACGCCCGTAGACGCCAGCAGTACCGCGTCGGCTTCGATGCCCAAGGCTTGTGCCATCAAATCCGCGCTTTCCCGGGCATCCGTCCAGCCTTGGGTTCCGGTGGCGGCATTGGCTTGTCCGGCGTTGCAGAGGATAGCTCGAGCGCTAGGTTTGGCTTGCAGTCGTTGGCGGCAGTAGTCCACACAAGCTGCCCGCACTTGGCTGGTGGTGAAGACCCCAGCGGCGATGGCGTCTACGTCCGAGACGATCGCTGCCAAGTCTTTCGCTCCCGAAGGTTTCAATCCTGCCGCAATTCCCGCAGCCCGATATCCCCTCGCTGCCGTCACTCCTCCGGAAATTTCCTGCCAATCTGCCACTGTCGTTCTCACCGATTGCAATTACTGAAGTTGAATGGGAATTATATCAGACTCAGACGGGCGATCGGGGAAATCTTAAGGAAAGAGGTTTGCCAACAAACGGAGAGAGTCATGTATGTGCGATCGACTGAACTGTTCAACTTCGACTTTCGACAGCCAAACTTTATTACCCTCTCAATATCTTGTGGAGTTTCGAGAGAAACATTAACTCGACCTAGAGATGCTTCTAAAAACCACGCCATATCTGGAAAATAGGTCACTTGGGAAATTCCAAGGTGATGGGCATAAGCTTTAGAAATTATGAGCTTTTCCGATCGGGGACTTCCTAATTTTTCTCAAAAATTTAGCCCAAAAGCCTTGCTCGGCAAGGCTTTTGGGCGTTAACTACATACTGGGGATTGCTACTAGCGGTCGCTATTGCCAGATCGACATTCCCCTTTCTCGAAAACTAGACGTTCTCAAATTGCTTTTCTTCTAAGTTAAACAACAGATGGAGCGTTTGCATGGCGCGGCGTCGCGCTTCGATGTCCTGTTGCGCCCGCAGTTGCACCATGGGATCGTGGAGAATTTTGTTGACGATGCCCCGCGTCAGGGCTTCGATTACCTCTTGGTGTTTGTCGGCAAATTCCGTCCCCAACCGCGACAGGGCTTTTTCTAACTCTTGTTCGCGAATCGTCTCGACTTTTTTCCGCAGTTGATTGATCGTGGGAACGGTTTCGAGCGATCGCCACCAGATCTCGAATTGTTCGACTTCCTCTTCTAGTAATGCTTCGGCTTCCATCGCCATTTTCCGGCGACTTTCTTGGTTTTGCGCTACCACCGCCTTCAAATCGTCTACGTTAAAAGCTCGCACGTTGGACAGATCGTTGACATCGGCATCGACGTTGCGGGGAACGGAGATATCGAACAACATCAGCTGATGGGCCAGAGAGAGTACCGATTCCAATTTGGCGCGATCGATTAGGGGTTCTGTGGAGGAGGTACTGGTAAAGACGATATCCGAATGAGCAACGGCGGATAACATCTCGTCTAAGGGACGGATTTGCAGTTGCGCGTCGGGGAATCGATCGGCTAGTTCCCGGGCGCGTCCGGTCGATCGATTGAGAATGGTAATGTGGTTTGCCCCTTTGGCAATTAAGTGCTGCACCAACAGCCGCGACATTTTCCCCGCACCTAAAATCGCTACCCGACACAGGGATAAATTCTCGGCTTCGAGATGGGCGAGTTCCACAGCCGCCGAACTGATGGACACCGCTCCCGTACCGATGCTGGTTTCGGTGCGCACGCGCTTTCCGGCACCGATGGCTTGTTTGAAGAGTTGGTTGAGGAGGCGACCCACGCCTTTATATTGCTGCCCCAATTTGTGCGTCTGTTTGACTTGAGCGAGGATTTGTCCTTCGCCAAGAACCAAACTTTCCAAGCCCGCACTCACGCGCATCAAGTGCATGACCGCATCTTGGTGGAGGAGGATAAACAGGTGCGATCTCAGTTGGGCGAGGGGAATTTGACTGGACTCCGACATAAACTGCGTCACCTCCCACACGCCGGGTTCCGTTTCGGTGGTGACGACGTAAATTTCTAAGCGGTTGCACGTACTTAAGATAGCAACTTCTTCTATGTGGGGATAACTCAAAAGGTGGGCGATCGCCTTTTCGAGTTGGGGTTCCGGAATGCTCAGTTTTTCGCGAACTTCAACAGGCGTCGTTTTGTGGCTCAGACCAATGACTGCAATATTCATAAAACTGGGTTCAATGCGTTTTTACTAATGTTGAGTTGTCCGATCGCTAAGTGTTAATTATTATCAGCAGATTCCGGCTTCGCTTGAACCCTATTGCAGAGAAGTTAACAAATTGTAATGGAGGATGGGGAACGGATCGTCGATCAAAGTTGAGTCCTAAATCTCGACCGATATCTCGACGCTAAGACGCTCGATCGAAACTGGAGAAAAAGCTGGAACGAGAGTTCCAACTCAGGTATGACGCGGAGAAATCGAAGCGATGCCACTCCGATTTCTCTCACCGATTTTCAGATTTGAGACTTATTTCAATTGCAGCGTCTTCGGCTCGTCTACCAAGTGAATGGTGTCCACAAAGCGAGCGGTCTTCGACTGGCTGGAAATGACCAGGGATTGCGTGCGAGCGCCGCCATGGAAGAAGCGTACGCCGTTCATCAACGTACCGGGGGTAATCCCGCAAGCCGCAAACAGAACGGTTTCACCACAAGCCAATTCTTCGGCGTTGTAAATGCGATCGGGATCGGTTATGCCCATTTCTGCCAAACGAGCCAAGTTTCCTTCCTTACTTTCGCCGATCAATCCAGTTTTCACCACGTCGGGATCGTAGATCAATTGCCCTTGGAAATGACCGCCCAAACAACGCATAGCCGCAGCGGAAATCACCCCTTCGGGAGCCGCCCCAATGCCCATCAGTGCGTGAATGTTGGTCCCGGAAAACGCGCAGGAAATTGCCGCCGATACGTCGCCATCGCTAATGAGACGTACCCGAGCTCCGGCATTGCGGATTTCGGTAATTAAGTCTTTATGGCGGGGACGATCCATGACCACCACGACTAATTCTTCCACCGTGCGATTCAAGCAATCGGCAAGAATCTTCAGGTTTTCCGTGGGGGTCTTGCGGATATCGACGTGATTTTTAGCAGCCGGAGGTGCCGCCAATTTGTTCATGTAAAAGTCTGGAGCGGCGAACAATCCGCCTTTTTCGGAGATGGCGAGTACTGCCATCGAACCGTTTTGACCGTAAGCCACCAAGTTGGTTCCCTCGCAGGGATCGACGGCAATATCGATTTCTACTAACTCATCGGGGTTGCAGACATCTTTGGCATCGGCGCGGGTGCAAATCCCCACTTCTTCGCCGATGTAGAGCATGGGCGCTTCGTCCCGTTCCCCTTCGCCGATTACGATGCGTCCCCGCATATAAATTTTATTCATCCGCTCCCGCATGGCTTCTACTGCCACTTGGTCGGCGGTGTTTTTTTCGCCTTTGCCCATCCATCGGGCTGACGCGATCGCTGCTTGCTCGACAACTTCGATAATCTCTAGACCAAGGGTTGCGTCCACGAAGTCTTTCCTCCGAAATGCTGATAATGGTTGGGTGATATTGGGCGTTCCCAGTCTTTTAGTCTATCAGAGGGCGGAGATCCACGATCGAAATGAGGCGATCGGTTTTTGTTAAGTTTTGCTGAGATGGAAGGCAATGGTTGAGGGGCGATCGCGTCAGCGGATCGCCGATGTTCCAGTCTTCCCCACGATTGGGTTCGGGAGACGAAAGTGCTTTCTCTCCATGCCCTCAGAGGCGATCGGAGCCATCGAACCCTAATTGGCTATACCGTCAATTGGGCGAGTGCATCCCATGAAAAATAGGCTCGACATCGAGCCTATTTTGTAGACCTACAAATTGAGGATTGAATGGGGAAAACCCTCGATTGGGTTATGGCTCAGGCGGGATTTGAACCTGCGACCTTGGGCTTATGAGTCCCCTGCTCTAACCACTGAGCTACTGAGCCGGTATTTATTTTTGCCTTGCCTAGTGTATCACAGGTTCGAGTAAATTCAACCTTCTCGGAGAAAATGTAAATTTTAGTAAACTTATGAAACCCATAAATTTTAGCTATGCTATTCTAAATGGTATGGACATCAAAAGAGTCTCATTTCTCGAGGCTCAAACTAAGTCAAACAAAACCAAGATTTGGGCAAAAGCTTCGATGTCCCCGGCTGGTAGCCCAGCTTCAGTTCTCACTTTCATCGCGACTAAAATTGGAGTGGCAAGTTGTCTTCAACCAGGAAGGGAACACCAAACCCAGAAGTCCGGAAAGGATAAGTAGCGAGGAAGACTTCAGTAGAGATCTGGAGAAGTTGTAAACCCTTAGTTGTTAACTCGTTCAATTTCGGAAACTCTAATCCTTAGAGTCGATTTCTTTGAAAAATCTGTCGCTTATAGTTTGCTGAGCCTAGCTACCGAATAGCTGGGCTCTCATCGTGTTTGTCGTTTTGCCATCTCCGAACAGAACCGTACTGACTCGGTTTTGATCGAGTGTGGAAGGAGATCGCGGAAACTCGGAATAATAGAAGGGAGGAGTGACACGCAATATTAGGACGAACAGCCCATGGCAACGGCGGCAGATCTGGCAAACGAATGGCAGTTACGGTTTCAAATCGACCATCCCCAATGGAATGCTAGCGTTCGGAACAGTGTGGTGGCATGGTTAGTCGGGAATCGTGCCGAACGGCTCGAGCGGATGAATGATCGCCAATTGCAGGTGATACGACAGTCGATCGAATTTCGCTACAGCATCTTGCAACAGCGTTATTTGGGAGTCTCTCCCGAAACAGCGTACCAGAATTTAATCCGACGGTTGGGCAGCTTGGTCATGCTCCGCAATAAAATCCAGACCTGGGTTGCCCTCAGTCGAGATCGCCGTCGGACAGTGGTAGACGTAGTACAAGAAATCGTCCAAGAATTGCTGAAAAGCGATCGCCACATGCAAGAGCAAATGGCTTGGATTGCCCGGTGTACGTCCGAATCTCGCTTGCGCAACGCTTTGCTGCTCGCCAGTTTGGAAGAATATTGCCTGCGTCCCATTCGCAATCAACCCCTCCTGGTTTACCGCTTTGTCAACTACCTGCGCCGTTCCCAAAAAGGAGGACTGACACAAGTTCCCACCCAAGAACTAGTGCGGATCGTATCCTCAGAAATTGGGGACGGAGATTCGGACGATTCCATTAATTTACTCGACTCGCAAACCGTTGGCGAATACGAAGCGCGAGAAGCCTGGGAAGAGCAGCAGATGTTACGATTGGACGTCCAGCAGGAATTTATGGCTTATCTGGCGCAAAAAGTCGATCCCCTGGCGGCTCAGTGGCTGAAGCTTTATCTCCAAGGTCGATCGCAAGAGACCATTGCCGAACGATTGGGAATTCCCATCGACAAAGTTTACCGCCTGCGAGAAAAAGTCAGCTACCATGCCGTGCGCGTGTTTGCCTTCAAGCATTCGCCGGAGTTGGTTGCCAGTTGGCTGGGAACGTCTCTGCAAGAACACAATTTGGGTTTGCCCCCCGCCCAGTGGCAGCAATTACTTGAAAGCCTGACGCCCCAACAGTCCCAAATTCTCCATTTACTCAAAGAGGGATGCTCGATCAAAGAGATCGCCCGACAGTTGGAGATCAAACCCTCTCAAGTGTCGAGCGAGTGGAACAAAATCTATCTCGTCGCTCAGTCTCTGCGGCACAACTCCTAAATTTTACCGATACAGACGCCCAACACTCGCATTATTATAGGTAATATCCCGGACGTTACCCAATGACAGAGACGTCCTTCCTGTTAAACTTGATCGTTGGCGATCGATTGTCACCAGACAGTCACTTGCAAGTTCTCTCGTAGCCGCGATCGAGCTGACTAGACCGTTCTATTCCGTAATCTCCGCTTGCAGAGAGCATAGGTTATCTTGGGTGCAGGTGCTGCTCATTTACTCGCCCTTGCGGATGCTTCGATGAATTCCGAACAGACATTTAGACTGATCGACCAGCTCATTCCCTTTGAAGTTTGTCTTTACCATCAAGTGATTCCGTTATCGCTAGAAGGTAGCCGACTCTATTTAGGGATGGTCGATCCCGAAGACTACTCAGCCCTATCTTATCTGCGTCAGTTGGTGGGTTACTTGAACTGCTCCTTAGTTCCCAAGGAAATTTCCTTAGAAGAGCATCAATCGCTGCTGTCGGCGTATCTGAACTATACCAGTCGCGCTCAAGAAAAGAAGCGCAAAGCGGCAGTATCAGATGCTTCAACACCCGCTAATCCCACGAAGGAAACGGCAACCGAACCGGACGCGAGTTTTCCCCAGAATGCACCCGCGACGAGTGTTGCCACCGTCCCGGAGCCGGAAGTTTTGCCGCCTGCCCACGTCCAGATGCTTGCCATTCACCCGCAGCACTTGGCGAGTTCGGTGGAGGTTCTCGCCCAGCTATCGCCGCCCCAATTGCTTCAGGAGTTGCTGGGGCGCGTGTTGATGGGGGGCATCGGTCGATTGTATTTCGCCCGACAAGCCGGCTGCGGTCGCATTTTGTGGAGCCAGGATGGCGAGTTAAAGTCGGTTTTGGAGAATTTGCCGCTCGCGGCGTTTCAAGGGGCAATTAACGAATTGAAGCGGTTGACGGGTTTGCCGTTAATTCCGGTCAAACGGGCGAAGCAAGTTGAAATCGAAAAACTTTACGAAAAGGAACTGTTATTATTGCGATTTCGGGTCACTCGCAGCGCACATGGAGAAGAGGGAACGCTACAAGTGTTGCGGGGGGCTGCCCTGAAGTTTTATCAACAGCAAAAGTTAACGAGTTTGAGTCAAGAGGCGCTGACGGCAGCCCAGCAATTGCAAAAACAAATTTGCGCGATGCGGGAATTTTGCGATCGCAATCCGAATTTAGTCTCGAATCCGTCGGAATTGGTGGGGGCGATCGAACAAATTATCCAATACGTCCAACGCGAAATAGAGAGTTTTTCCCGATCGACGCAAAAGTAGGATGTCGGGTCGAGCTTGAGCTTTAACCCGAATTGGAAGACAGTTCTAATGCTTTGCCCTGGTAAAATTCAGCTTCGTACGATCGCCCTTGTTGTTGCAAAACTCGACTCATATTCGCATAAACACCTGCTAGTTTTGGGTTTAATTGAAGGGCTTTTTGGTAGCACGTCATGGCTTCGTCCAATTGTCCTTGGAGGTATGCCATATTGCCCAAGTTGGCATGAGCTTCGGCAAAGTTGGGATCGATCTCGATGGCTTTGATATAAGCGCGAATGGCTTCTTTAGATTTGCCTTGAGCTTGTAAAGCATTGCCCAAGGTTTTGTAGGTTTCTGGTGAATTCGGTTGCGTTTTCAGGCTTTCGTAACAGGCGGCGATCGTTTGTTCTGGTGTTTCCGAAGTGACGGGTGCTGGGGTAGACTGAAATCCCGCTTCAGGTTGTTTGGGTTGAGTGGGCGTTACGGCAATTCTCGGGGTATTTTGAATTAAACCTGTAGGGGTTAATTTCCAAGTGGCATCGGAAATATAACCGATGCCGCCATAGCCCATCCCTTTCGGGAAAGCTCCCCCAGCGAGGACGTGATTTCGTTGGGCTTCTACGCCTTTCCACGCTTGGGTTTGCCCGCCGGAAAGATGCCCGTAGTTATGGTTTTGGTGAACGGCAACAATCGCGGAGGTGGCATCGATAACGGGGTGTCCGGCAGCTAAAGCTCGGTAGACCATAGCGATATCCCAAGCCGCTCGTCCTACGGCAAAGGGAGGGATTTCAGACCACAAATTTTTGGTGAAAATAAAGTAGTCGATCGCGCAATCGGGGTGTAAGTCTTCCTTTTCTAAGACGAGTTTTTTGAGTCCGCTTTCCCAGTTGGGATTGGTAAAGTTAATCAATCCGGGAATGTCAAAATTTCGTCGCTGTCCGACGATGAGAAAGTCTTTAAACTGGGTGGATACTTTTTCGATCGCCGGAATTAAATCGCTCAAAAAGATGATATCGGCGTTGGTATAGATCAGAATGTTGTTTGAGGATAAAGTTTGAGCGGTGTTAAACAAGCCGCTAATGGTGGGAGTGCCGTATTCATTGCGATCGATATCTGAAATATAGCGCAACCCCAATTCTCGGGAAATTTCTTCGACGCCTTCTTCTTTTCCTAACAAAATCACTTCTGGTTTGGGGTGCAGCGACAGCCAGCTTTGAATGGCATTGCGCTGAATCATTCCGGAATGTCCTTGGAAGGGTTTGGTGGTGGTAAAGATCGTCAGTGTTTGGGCTTCGAGGTTAGACGGCATATTTCGCTCGAAAATTGCTGTTCGATCGAGGTTTTGATTGATTTGTGAATATTTTTGTTGGGCTTTTTCTCTTAAGACTTGTGGATATTTTTGATTTTTTAATATCTTGTTATATAACTTAATTAAATCTAGAGTAAATGGGGTTTGCGGGTTTTTAAAATTCTTACAGCTTTGTTGTTCGGGATGAAGTCGCCAGTGAGAAAGCATTCGATCGACAAAACCGACTTTATACTGGCTCAAAATTCTCAGCCACATTTCTACATCGACCAGTTGTGGTAAATCCGGATCGAAATATCCGACATTTTCAAAAACGTCTTTACGAATGAGAACGGTTGTAGGTTCTCCAATCTTGTTGATATGACCTTCCAATAAATCCGGTTGCGATAAAAGCTGTCTTCCCGATTGAATGGCTTGGAGATTGTTCCAGCCTGCATGAAGATTTTGTCCGTTTTTATAATTATCTAAACAGACAAATTCTCGATCGGCATCTTCTGACATCAAAATGCCGCGAGGAGAAAAAACTAAACCTATTTCTTCATCTTGCTCGGCAAGATCTACCATTTTCTCTACACATTCTGGTTCGAGAATATCGTCTTGATGCAGAAACTTGATATATTTGCCATTTGCCTGATGGAGACAGAAGTTCCAGTTTTGAACTAACCCATATTGAGGATGCTGAAAGATTAAAATATCTACAGAAGACCAGTTTTTGTAAGAATTAATAATCTCGATGGTGCGATCTTTTGAATTATCGTCCGAAATAATAATCTCAATGTTTTGATAAGTTTGAGATAGAGCGCTAAAAAGAGAAGAGGAAATATACTTTTCACCATTAAATGTGGGGATACATATACTGACTAGAGGTAAATCTTGTACGTTTTGCATAAAAGTCGTCGGAATTTTTATAGGGTTGGGTAATTCTACTTTAAAATAATTGGGTTTCCATCTGGATAGTAAGTTGGGCTGTGCAAAGCTTGCTGTACGATCGGTTTGTATTCTCCAATCCAAGGTTGATGAAAAAGAGAAGATAGCCGATCTTTCGCTTCATTTTGGTAACCGATGTAGGCTAGAGCGGCGGCATGGTGAATAGTATGCATAACGAACGCACGTCGGTCAGAACGAGTGCTGGCTTCACGAATCAGCGTCCTAAATATTCGATCGAATACAGAGCGATCGAGAAGGTTAGGATTGTCTGGATAGCGTTGCCGCAAAATTTCCAAATTTAAAGGTCGGTTGAGTTGCCAAACATATGTGTCATGAACATAACACACTAGCTTAAAATAATCTTGCATTAAATAAACAAAGCTCGGTATCCAAAAGCAAGTATACCAACCATAATCTTGAAAAATAAAATGAGTTCCGGGTTGCACGCAATTGCCAATTTCTAGCATAAAATATTTAGTGGCGTACCAAGATTTACAGCCATCTACAAAAACCGCATCAAACTCCAAAGATCCATCGATTTTGAACGAGTTTTCACAACTAGAAAGATCGCTCGCATCGGGAGGAAGAGAGGCTTTTCGAGCAACAACTAAAGAGCTATAGGGTTGATTTTTATGAATGTTTTGAAAGATCTCAAAAAAACTACCCGATGTTTGCAGTTTTTCAAGACATTCCCGATCTAGAATTTCTCGAGAAATCAAAGGTTTCAACCGATTGAGATTCGATTCTAAGTTTCCATAATTTTCAAAACGATCGTAGGTATAAAGCTTGCAACTTTCTTGCCGTCTAGGATTGGCTAGCATACCCATTGCGATCGCTCGAGTTGTGGCTCCAAAATAGGGTCCAATTTCACAAACATTCTTCTGACCCGACCATAACGTCGTAAAAAACTTATAGAGAAAATCGAGTTCGTATGGATGAGCATCCGAATGTATTTCGTTTAGCTTCAACCGATGATTTTCTGTAAAATCGAATGGGATAATAGATCCAAAGGAGCTAGAGTTTATCTGTAACAGTGGAGGGATTTGAATCTCTCGGCTTATCTCCTCAGAACTCGTTGTTTGAGTTTGAACTGATTTTGAATTCAGCTTATTCTTGTATAAGGTATCAGCACAGAAAAGCTGTTGGCGTAAAGCTTGAGGCGATTTGAAATATTGAGTGCCTAGATAACGATCGACAAGCTGCTTCTGCTCGACGGTTATTTCCGGATGAGGACGAGCAAATACCGATTGAATCTCTTCCTCGATCGAGTTGGGAATTTGAGCCACATCTTGCTTCACTAGTTCTGGAGTTTTAGCCGTATGAGAAACCTTCAGATTGGCGTCTAAATGAAAGTAAGAGCAACCCGATTGAACCGCATAAAAAATATGAGATCCTAACGTCGTACTGGCAGCATATTTATGCAGGGAAAATAGGTGATACAGACGAAATAAAAAGTCAGAATCGTAGATATGACCCGCCGAAACGATCGGAAAGCCCTTTTTCTGGAAAGGTTGATGGAGTCCTAAATTAAAGTCTTTCCAGTAGACACAAACTGTTACGGGTTGGTATTCCTCGTCTAACTGTGCTAACTGTTCTGCTAAAGTTTCCAGATCCATTTTCACCGTCACGAGTCCCGTTGAGTGGGGTGGAAAAAACAAAGTTCCCTTCCGCGTGGGTTGGGGACAATTTTTTAATAACTCGGTTAAGTAAACAAAAGGAGAAGCTGATAATAAAGTTGCTTGAGAATTTTTATAGTCTTGACTGGATTTTAAATAAATCGCTTCTCGATAAGCGGGATAACAATAAATTGCGGGTAGGGGCGATCGAACTTCTTCTTCCCATACATGAGTCGGACTCAAGCAAATGCCATGAGGGATAACAACTTTTAAACTTTGTTCTTGAGGAATGCCAACATACTCTTTCAAAATTCGACTCATTCCATACCAGGCATTCGCTACGAAGATCTCACTCGTTTCAAGAGTGCGTTCCGCACAGAGTTTTTCTATACTCTCTTGACTCGCCAGGGTTTCTTCTAGCGTCAATATCATCGTATTATTCGCGAACTGTGTTAACTTAACAAATCCCAGCTAACTGGCGTCCCTTTTTTGATAGCTTGGTTCGTCGATTTTCCAATTATAATATCGTAATATTTAGGAGGCAATCCCAAACCAGGACGCACGGCTTTCAAGTTATCTGGAGTGAAAACATCGCCAGCTTTCATATCCTGAGCGACATAGAGAGAACGCCGAAACACGAGTGACTTCTTCTCGGCATCAGTCGGTCCGTACTGCACGGTTCCCAAAGCTTGCCAAGCTCTTTCCGTTTCTAGGACTAACTGCCGCATTTCTTCGGGTTCCATGGAAAATGCCGAATCCACTCCTCCGTCCGATCGCCGCAGGGTAAAGTGTTTCTCAATTACTGTAGCACCTAACGCGACACTGGCAACAGCCACGCCAATTCCCATGGTATGGTCGGATAAACCCACCTGGACATTGAAGAGTTCCCGCAGGTGAGGAATGGTCAGGATATTGGTATTTTCAGGTGTAGCGGGATAGGTGCTGGTACATTTGAGCAGTACCAAATCTTGGCAACCTGATTCTCTTGCCATTCTAACGGTTTCGTCTAACTCGGCAACGGTTGCCATTCCCGTTGATATTATCATGGGTTTTCCAGTGCTGGCAACTTTGCGAATCAGGGGTAAATCTGTATTTTCAAAGGAGGCGATTTTGTAGCAGGGAACATCTAGGGATTCGAGAAAATCGACAGCCGTTGCGTCAAAGGGAGTGCTAAAACCGATGATTCCCAGTTCTTTACATTTATCGAATATAGGTTGATGCCATTCCCAAGGGGTATAAGCTTGTTGGTAGAGTTTATATAAAGAATTACCCTGCCATAAACTTTGGGAATCGTCGATATAAAATTCTCCCTCGTCGATGTCCAAAGTCATCGTATCGGCGGTATAAGTCTGGAGTTTCAGTGCGTGTACGCCAGCTTTTGCCGCAGCTTCAACAATTTCTAAAGCTCTTTCTAGAGATTGATTGTGATTGCCCGACATTTCGGCGATAATGAAGGGAGTATCGCTCACACCGATCGTTTTTCCAGAAAGAATAATCTCTTGCATTCTCTTTTTCTTATTCACTAACAATCGAGATCCTTTTGTTTCAGGTAGTGTAGAGCTGAACTGTTTTTCACAATTTTTATCCCTAGTTTTTTGAAGCTTGCCTTTTCAAAGATGCGAATTGAGGCGTGATTGTCCAACTTAATAAAGGCATGAACTTTTTGAATAGCAGTTTCAGAAAAAACAAAATCTAATCCTTTTATTAGGGTAGAGAATCCAAACCCCAAACCTTTTTTGTTGGGAGCGATATTAATACTAATGACTGCATCTTCATCGTTTCGATCGAATCGTACTTGACCGATTGGGCGATCGTGGAGATCGATCGCGATAAAAATATAACTGTTAGGATCTTGTAATTTTTTCTTAAACCAATTAGTATGAGCTTCCCAAGGTATTGGTTCAGAATTAAAAGAAGCTGCTCGAACTTCTGGATCGTTAGCCCACTCCCATAGCAAGCCACAATCTTCATTGTTTGTCGGTCTTAATCGAATCGTACAATTTTCTAAATATTTTAAAATCGGGTTGTTAACTCGATCGACCATTCAATCTTACCCCAATCGTTTTTCTTTATTTTTTAGACTGGACAATACTCTTTTGCTTCCCTCGCCATCAACCAACTCTTGAGACAACTGAGTGATTTGATGTTGCCGTTCTGTTTTGACGAGAAAAGAAGCGATCGCATTTTTCAGATCGCTCGATTTCACATCTTGATGCCATCCTAAGTTAACAACAATCCCCATTTTTTCCAGTCGATCGACCGTTTCTTGTTGATTGTCGGCTATTATAATCACAAGACTCGGCAATCCCATAAAAGCCAATTCCCAATTGGTAGAACCGCCAGCAGCGATCGCCACATCCGCCCATGCCATTAATTCTGGCATATTTGTCGCGTTCCGTTTCAAGGATATCGGAAATGGTGACATTTGCACAGCCGTTTCTAACTGTTCGTAGTGAGGGTTGCTTCCCCCAACCACGACAATTGCTTCTAACCCCTCTATTTTTACCTGCTGCAACGCCTGAATCACCTTAAGCGTCACGTTATCCGGATCGCTCCCCCCCAGCGTCACCAGAATTTTGCGAGCGACAGCAGGGGTTTCTCGCTGCCAACCCCGCCACTGCAAGAACTCCCGCCGCAACAAAGTATAGCGAGTCCCTAACAAAAGTTGCGTGTAAGGTTCTCGATTGAAGTACAAATTCTCATCAGCACTGATATTTTGATTTAGGACGAGATCGGCATAATAATGTTCGGCATATCCGCAATCGTCAATAACCAACAATTTAAATCCAGCGTCTTTGATAATTTGTTGATATTCAGCGTCAAAATGATAGCCATCTAGCACAATCCAATTTGTCTCGATTTGATGTGCTAAGCGAAGGGTTGCTTTGGCATCTTCTAGGGTTCCTGGCGTGGCTGACAGATGCTCGATGCCGATATTTTCCGATCGCAATCGCTCCTCTAAAACTGGAGCTTCAATCGCTATCAAAAAAATCGCTTGTCGTCCCATATCTTGCCATGCCTGAGCCAGAGCCAAACAGCGCATCGCATGACCCATGCCGATTTTTGTGGAAGCATCAACGCGGAATAGTAATCGATCGCTCATACTATTCTCCGTATTGTTTCTGTTCGATATGCGCGTTAATTTTCGACCATTCAGGATATCGATCGAGCAGTTCTAAGCAATCTTCTAAACTAAACTCTGGATTTTGAGGGTAGAGGGATTCTAATATTTTCTGAATTAGAGCGAAATCTTCGGGAGTATCCACTGTCCAGCGATGTTGGCTGCAATTCTTATTATACAGAACGGAACCCAATTTATAGCGATCGGGTTGTCGGTGAATAAATGGCGTCACGTGTTCGCGATCGGGTTTTGCAGTGGCTTCTAGAAAAGCTTCATTTAAGGCTTTAAATGAAAATACCTCGGTATCCATTCCTCGAGGATAAGTGCGTTCTATACAGTTCGATACATAATCATATCGATCGTCGATATAAGACTGAATCACTCGATCGATCGCTTGGGGATCGATCAGGGGACAATCAGATGTAACGCGCACTATAACATCGGCTTGATGTGCTTTTGCTGCACCGTGATATCTAGCCAGTACGTCTTCTTCCGAGCCTCGAAAATAGGGAATCGAAAGGCGATCGCATAACTCTACGATCGGATCGTCTGTTGCCTTTGTCGTTGTGGCAATGACGATCTCATCTGCTAATTGAACGCGATGCAATCGCTCGATTTGATACTCGAGTAACGGCTTCCCCAAAACCTGTTTTAAAACCTTTCCCGGCAAGCGAGTTGAGGTCATTCTCGCTTGCACGATAATAACTATCTTCATGCAATGACCTCTCGTAAAGCACGCACCACTCTATCTTGCTCTTCTAAGGTTAAACCCGCATATAAGGGAATGCTAATCGCTTCGCGGTAATACTGTTCGGATTGGGGAAAATCCTCCCATTTAAACCCGAGTTCTTGATAGTAGGGTTGAGTGTGAACGGGTATGTAGTGCAAATTTACGCCAATTCCCGCTTGCCTCAACTCTTCAAAAACTTGTCGGTGGGTTTTACAAATTTTATCCAACTTCAAGCGAATGACGTAAAGATGCCAACTGGATTCTGTGTCGGGATGCTGCCAAGGTAAAGTTAGGGGTAAATCTTGCAGCAATTCATCGTACCGTTTTGCCAGAAACCGACGCCGCGTTACAAACTCATCCAATCGTTGCATCTGACTCGCACCCAATGCCGCCTGAATATCCGTCATGCGATAATTAAATCCGAGTTCGAGTTGCTGATAGTACCAACCCCCGTGAGATTCTTCAGTCATGAAGTTTGGATTGCGGGTGATGCCGTGGGTTCGCAATCGAATCAGTTTTTCGTATAAATCTTCTCGGTTAGTGAGTACCATACCGCCTTCTCCCGTCGTGATAATTTTGACGGGATGAAAGCTGAAAACTGTCATATCGGAAAATTGGCACGATCCGACGGGTTTTTCTTGGTAACTCGCACCGATCGCATGAGACGCATCTTCAATGACTTGAAACCCATATTTCTGTGCTAAATCGGCAATCCGATCCATTTGACAAGATTGTCCGGAAAAATGAACGGGGATGACAATTTTTGGAAGTTTTTCTATTTGATTAGATCGCTCTAGTTTGCATTCTAATTCTTCAATACTAAGGTTATATGTGCGGCGATCGATATCGACAAAATCGACCTCTGCACCGCAGTACAAACCGCAATTTGCCGAAGCGACAAAAGTATTCGGCGATGTCCATAAAATATCTCCAGAACCTAAATCTGCCGCCAAACAAGCGATATGCAGTGCGGCAGTGGCACTCGTGACGGCAACGGCATATTTAACCCCACAATATTCAGCAACTGCTTGCTCGAATCGGGGAATTGCCGGACCCTGGGTAATCCAATCCGATCGCAAAACTTCCACCACTGCATCGATATCTTGTGGAGAAATATCCTGACGACCGTAAGGAATAAAAGAATTCACTTGGTTACTTAAACTTCCAAACAATTAAGTTCGCCGAATTTAGAGGATTTAAGCCAATACAGTCTGGCTGATATTCTACAATTTCAACATCTTCTCTATCTCGCAATAAGCTTACTAAATCTAGATTATAATCATTCAATTCCATATAGCGGTTTCTAAACGTTCCGAATAGAGAAGTTCGATCGCTTAAAAAGCAAGGCTAAACGTTAATCACCCAATCTATTTTTTGACGATGTTTCTCTAAACCGCTCAAAAAACTACTGGCACTTGGAATTTGTTCGATACTATGAATGGTGAGAATGACGCTGCGATCGCGAACGATCTGATAATCTTCTAAGTTGTAATAGTTGAAGACCTGCAAGTCCATTCCCAGTCGCTTGCCTAAATCGACAGCATTTCTAGAATATTCTCCTCCATAAACTTCAGAACAAATGCTTTGGAGATACGAAAGATTGTATCCGTAACCGCACCCGAGTTCGCAGATCCGTTGGGGTTTATATTTTTGAACAACTGATGAGATTGTCGAGTAGTAAATCGAGCGAACTAATTTTAGATCGGCTTCAAAAACTTCTTCGCCAAATGAAATTGAAGTCAAGTCTTTTTCGCAAATTCCTGCCAACTCAAACTCTTTAAGCTTATATTGCTCGATATTATCAAATTCAAACTCGAGAAGCGCTCCATATTTATCTCGATCGTACTCTCTTTCAATCTGCTCGAGATCTCGTTTTTTAGAAAAAGGCGTGAGTCCGAGAATTCGGCTTGTCCAAGGATTTTTGAGGGATAGATACTGATTTAAGCTGATGGGTTTCATGTTGATGCTTAAAATTTCGTAGAAGCAGCTTATTTAGCAATCATATCCAAAAGTTGCGAAGCCGTCAGCCATTCGGTATTATTATCGGAACTGTAGACAAATTCATCGGGAACTGGCGTTCCTTTTTCTCCCAAGGCGTTGCAGGTATAATCGACATCGTGGGGATATTCAATAGTGGGTAAGATCGCGAAGTGGTCGGCAAATTCCAAGGTTAAATGGGAAGATTCTGCCGGACACATCACTTCGTGCAGTTTTTCTCCCGGTCGAATACCGACGATTTTATGAGGGATTCCTGGTGCTAAAGCCTCTGCCATATCGGTCATTTTCATCGAAGGAATCTTGGGAACGAAAATTTCTCCCCCTTGCATTCGATCGAAACTTTTCAATACTAAATCGATGCCTTGTTGGAGGGTAATCCAAAACCGAGTCATGCGCGGGTCGGTAATGGGAATTTCCGTTGCGCCTTCGCGAATCAGTTTTTGGAAAAAGGGAACGACCGAACCTCGCGAACCTACGACATTCCCGTAACGAACGACGGAGAATCGGGTCTTCAATCCTCCGGCTAAATGGTTAGCTGCGACGAATAATTTATCCGAGGCGAGTTTGGTTGCACCGTACAAATTGATGGGATTGACAGCTTTGTCGGTCGAAAGCGCGATCACTTTTTCAACCTTCTGTTCTAAGGCAACGTTAATAATATTATCCGCGCCGTAAATATTGGTTTTAATACATTCCATCGGGTTGTATTCCGCCGCTGGAATTTGCTTGAGTGCGGCGGCGTGGATGACGTAATCGACATCGCGCATCGCCAGGTGGAGTCGATCGCGATCGCGCACGTCTCCCAAAAAATAACGCATGGCAGGTGCGTTAAACTCCTGCGCCATTTCAAACTGCTTGAGTTCGTCGCGGGAATAAACGATGACCCGACGCGGTTGATATCGATCGAGTAGCGTTTGAACGCATTTCTTGCCGAAAGAACCCGTGCCACCCGTGATTAAAATTGATTTGCCGTCAAACATTTAAGTTCAAAAGACTGTTAGTAGTAATGCCGAGAAACTCGCTAGTGTTTGCAACTTCCATCGGTGGAGATCGCCCTTCTTCTCAGCAATACCGGACTTCACATACTTTACCTCAAAGTGCGATCGCCGCCGCGACCCATCCATCACTCCGGAAGCTCCCCAAATCGATCGCGATATCGTTCCAACAAGGCTTCGAGTTCTTGGCTTCTCTGCCGTTCTCGTTCGGCTTCGAGTTGAGCGCGTTCGGCTTCCTGCTGGGCGAATTCTGCGGGGGTGGGCAATAACTTACCTTCGAGAGTTTCCCAGCGCAACCAAACCGCCGACACATCCTTGTAAACCCCTTCCCAGGATACCAGAGCTAACCCCAACCGATCGCTGATATATTGGTTATTTTGTAAATCCAGGGGGACGTACGCACCATTTTGCAGGCTAAATCCCTGCCAGTCTGAGGGGTTGAAGGGATCGTACCAGAAATACTCCGGAACCCGCAGTCGATCCTGATAGATCTGTTTTTTATCGGTTTTGTCTCGCTCTCGAGTGCTCTCCGAAAGCAGTTCGATGACGACATCGGGAGCTTTGCCTTCTTCCCACACCACCCAGCTTTTGCGTTCTTGTTTGGGAACGCTGAGGACAGCGAAGAAATCGGGTCCTTTAAAATCGTGGTTCCGCACTTGTGCCGGACTGAAGTACGCGAACATATTTCCGCCAACGTAGCCATCTTCCCGTTTTTCTAACCACGGCAGGAGACTGTCGATGAGCAAATCCATTTGCAGCTTGTGGCGTTGGGTTTCCATGGGGATATCGTCGTCGCCGGGGAGGGTTTCGGGGATGGGGGGCAACGCGACATCCGGGGGGGTGGGAGCGATGGGGGGAGTTTCCGATATCATGGGGGTAGCGATCGCCGAATCGATTTCTGTGTATCTATTCTAAAGCTTCGATCGCCCAAAAAACCTATAGGGCATCTCGATTCATTGAACTTTCGGCAGTTTTTGACGGCCCAAACGTCGAGGTTTCGTTCGGGTTGGGTTCGGAATTTGAACTTTTCGAGGTTCCCTATAATTTGATCGAACCCTTACTCTCCCCGTTCTAGTTTCCCCAAGGCAATTAAACTTTCTAAATCTTCCGCTGCATCGGGTAAATAAACTCGAACGACTTTTCTGACCTCTTGTAAATCTGACTCTTGGGTTCCACCGAGCATTCGACTTACATCTGCTAAATCTTGACTGCGACTGGCTTGTAGTTTCATCAACACTAAATAAGGTAAAGCAATAATTGGCAGTCCATTGGGATTGTAATTGGGGGAAGAAACGGCATCGGAAACCCACTTTTCTGAAAACTCAAGAACATCGAGCAAAGTGCCATCTGGTAAATTCCACTGACTTCCCGAAATGCTCAACTCTCCAATTCGTTGACTGCCCGCTAAGTCCAGTTCTCGATAAACTTTAAATTTATCCTCCGCTTTGACTAAGATATCGAGATCGAGGGTCATTCGTTCTGGCATATAAAGCCGTGTCGCAATTCCCCCCACCACAACAAAAGGCGTTTTCTGAATAATCGATTGAATGTTAGCCACAGGATACGTCCAAGTTCTTCGATCGAGAAATTCCAAACTACTACCCGTTCCCGGCTTTACTCGTTTTTTGATTAAATTGATAAATAGCTTTCTTCGGGTGGCATGAAAATCGCGGGAAGATTCATCCCCAGAAATCACCCGATCGGGCAAACTTTTACGATCGTGTCGAACTGTACGAGTTTGAGGGTCTTCATTCACAATTTTCTGAGCAATGTATGACTCCAAAACTTTATTCTATAGCAGACAGCCTAGCTAGGAGAGCGATTTCTTTTGGCAGGAGTTCGGGAATAAGCACTCTTCTTGCCTACAGGAGTTACAGAACTATTAGACTCGATCGATCGGTAAACGAACGGTAAACACCGTTCCTGTCCCCACCTCGGAGCGAAAATCCATCGACCCCTGGTGTGCGGTGACGATTTGCTGGCACAGGTACAAACCCAAGCCGCTTCCAGAACGCAAATGTTTGCCTTGGCGGAACCGATCGAAAATGCGGGGACGATCCTCTGGAGCGATTCCCGTTCCCGTATCTTCCACTTCCAATATTAGTTGTCCGTTATCTCGCGCGACGCGGACTTCGATCGACCCCGTATCGGTAAATTTTAGGGCATTGCCAACTAAGTTTGCCACCACGCGGCGCAACTCCAAGCGATCGCCGCGAATTTTTCCCACATTGTCAGCCACGCTCGATCGCAACTCAACGTCTTTATCCCGCGCGATCGGTTCTAATTCTCGCACCACCTCGGCAACCATCTCCGCCACCGGAAAGGGAATAAAACTGAGAACCTTCTGACCCACATCGTACGTATAAGCGTCCAGCAGCGTATTGAGCATCGACAGCATATTGTGATTGCTGGTTGCCAAACTCGATAGCGCCTCCTGGAGATCCTCAGAAACTTCGCCGAAAACCCCTTGGGAAATTAAGTTTAACATCCGATCGGCGGCGACCAGGGGCGTCCGCAAATCGTGGGTGAGACACTGGACGAAACTCTCGCGCTGGTCGATACTCTGTTTCAGACGCAGCAGCGATCGCACCCGCGCTTGCAATTCGTCAATTTGCACGGGTTTGCGGATAAATTCGTCCGCTCCGGCATCCAACCCTTCCACCGCACTGGACTGTTCGTGGGCAGTAATCATCAAAATCGGGATGAAGGGTAAATTGGGATTGCTGCGGATGCGGCGCGCCACCTCGTAGCCATTCATCCCCGGCATCATCACGTCGAGCAGGATCAAATCCGGCGGGGCCTTGGCAATTTGCTCGAGTGCCTCGGGACCGTTATCCACCAGTTGAATGTCGTGTCCCTCTTGTTCCAAGGCGAGTTGAACGAGAAAGAGGTTGTCGGGGTTGTCATCAACGGCAAGAATGCGTTGGGTGGGGTCGCTCATCAGTTATTGGAGTTATTGGGTTCTACGGGGACGTCGTTCGAGGCAGAAGAAGTCAACTGGCGCGGGATTTCGACGCGAAAGGTCGATCCGCGACCCAACTCGCTGTCTACCGAAATCGTGCCTTCGATCAGTTCGACGAGGGTTTTAGAAATCGCCAAACCCAACCCCGTACCGCAGTATTTGCGGGTCAAGCTGCGATCGACTTGATGAAATGCCTCGAAAATTTGTTCCAAGTTTTCCGGCGCCATGCCGATTCCCGTATCCGTCACGGAAATGGCAATGCGGTCGCCTGCCACCTCTCGCACTTCGACGGTCACGCCTCCGGTTTCGGTAAACTTGATGGCATTGGAAATCAGATTGACCAGAACCCGCCGTAGCGCCGTGCGATCGCTGACGATTTGCGGATCGCTCACATCAAGGCGGACATCCAAGGTTAGCTTTTTTTTCTCGGCAAGGGAGCGCAGTTCCTCGGCAACCAGTCGGACGAAAAGTCCCACCTCGAACGGTGCGGGTTTAATGTCGATACTGCCTATTTCCAGTCTAGAGAAGTCGAGGATTTCGTTCAACATTTCCAGCAAATTGCGGCTGTTGTTGAAAATGCGATCGATCATATCCTGCTGGCGTTGAGAAAGTTCGCCGTGCTGTTGCGTTTGCAGCAGTTGCGAAAAACCCATAATCGCATTGAGGGGAGTGCGCAACTCGTGGGACATGGTAGCGAGAAATTGGGATTTGAGGCGTGCCGCTTCTTGGAGTTGCAAGTTTTGCAGTTCGATTTGACTTTGCTGTTTGAGCAGTTCGTCCGCCCGAGATTTTAACAGAGCTTCCGCTTGCTGGCGATCGGTGATATCGTTGAGCGTGCCGTAGATCCCCAAAGCTCGTTCGTCTTCGTCGGCGTCGATTTGCGCGAACATCTGCACCCATCGGAACCCGCCATCGCGGGTCGGCGTGCGAAATTCGTAGCGGATGGCATCTCGCCGTCCTTCGATCGTATCCTGAAACAGAATACTCACGCGCTGCTGATCGCGGCGAGGGTAGACGCAATCGACAAAATAGGTATTGAGACTTTGTTCGACGCTAAACCCGGTAATCTCTTCCCACGCCGGACTCAAGAACGTCCAGCGTCCGGTTTTGTCCGTTTGGAAAATCACTTCTCGCACGCTGTTAATGGCAGCGCGATAGAGGCGGTTGACGATTTTCAGTTTGCTGCGACGCTCGATCAGTTCCCGTTCCAGTTCCTTATTGAGCGTTACGATTTCGACTTCTGCTTGTTTGCGTTCGGTGATATCCCGCGAGATGGAAACGACTAATTGCGTGTTGCCATCTTCGAGATGCTGGCTGATTTGATAGGTGGTTTCCAACCAAATGTAAGTGCCGTCGGCACGGCGAACCCGGTAGCTTTGGGGAGACTGGGTGGGAAATTGACCCGTTGCCGCTTGGAGTTTCTGTAAGGCATCGGCATCTTCGGGGTGGAGAAACTCGAAAATCGATCGCCCCGTTAAGTCATCAGCCGCATATCCCAGCAAGCGCTGACAGGTGGGGGACACGTAGAGATAAGTGCCGTCGAGGGATTGGGTGGCAATTAGATCGGACGAATTTTCCGCCAGCAGTCGATAGCGAGCTAAGCTTTCCCGCAGAGCGGTTTCGGCATTTTTGCGAGCGCCGATCTCCTGGTGCGAACCCACCATCCGCACGGGATTTCCCGCTGCGTTCCGTTGAACGATACCCCGTGCCAGAATCCATTTGTAACTGCCATCTCGGCAGCGCAGGCGGTATTCTACGCTGTAGTGGGGGGTTTCGCCGTCGAGGTGCGATCGCACGGCAGCCAGGGTGCGATCGCGATCCTCCGGATGCAACAACCGTTCCCAACCCTCGTACGTATTTTCGAGTTCGTCGTCTGCGTAACCCAGTTGCGCCTTCAACAGCGGCGAGAAAAAGACCTCTCCGGTGAGGATATTCCAATCGAAAATCCCGTCTCCCGTCCCGACGAGAATCAGTTGCCAGCGTTCTTCACTGGCTTTGAGTGCCATTTCGGCGCGTTTGCGTTCGGTGATATCCCGTCCTTCGGGAATCAACAATACGACCTCCCCCGCCTCGTCGAACACGGGTTTGAGGGAAAAATCGAGGGTTGCCCTCGTCCCCCCCGCACCGCGCACCTCGGCTTCGTAACGGACGAATTCGCCCCCTGCCGCGCGCTCGATCTCGTGGCGGACTCGCACTTGCACTTCTTGGGAACTGGAACCCCACGGCATTTCCCAAAAGGGGCGACCCCGCACGCCTTCGATGGTGATGCCAAAAAAATCTAATGCCGTTTGATTGGCTTCTAACAGAGTGCCGTCGGGTTGCAACAAACCGATGAATTGGTACATCGAGTTGAAAATGGCGCGGAACCGCCGTTCGCTATCTCGCAATCGCAGTTCCGACGCTTTGCGGTCGCTGATATCGCGCATGGCAACCACTGCCCCCAGTTTTTCCCCTTCGGGAGACACAATCGGATCGCCGTTGGCTAAGATATAGCGTATCGTTCCGTTTTTCGGGGCGATCGCCATTTCCACATCCCGGACGGACTCCCCTTGCAGCGCTCGAAATAGGGGAATTTCATCTCGAGTTAGGGGTGTTTTGCCGTCGGCGCGGTAAAGGTCGTAATATTGTCCCCAATCCTCAGCGGCGATCGCCTCCATCGGCAGTCCGTGAAACTCCTGAGTCGCCCGGCTGAAGAGGGTAAGGACGCCATTAGCATCGCAAGCGACGATACCATCGGATAAATTGGCGAGCAGCGCTTGAAAAAATTGCCGCTCTTTTCTCAATTCCTGTTCCACGCGCTGGCGTTCTTCAATTTCTCGGCCCAGTTGTCGGTTGGTTTCCTCCATCTGGACGGGGGATGGCAAGCTGACAATTTGCGGAAAGAATACCCATAGGACGATCGCCGTTCCCACGGAAACCAACGCCGTCAGCGCGCGAATCGCCCCAGACCACCAATAGTTTGGATACCACAGCGTCCAGATATCCATTAAGTGACCGCAGCCGCAAAACATGATAAACGCCGCGAATAACGAGAAAACCCAATTGAAGGGAAGATCGTGACGTCTGCCGACCAAGCGAACCAGAACGAAGGGAATTGAAAAATAAGATAAAGCAATGACCGCATTGCTAACTAAATGCAATGCTACCAGTCCCGGCTGCCACAGATAACAGGTTCCGTGGGGCATAAACGAGGTTGCTAAAAGACTTTCGCCGGTCGTTAAGAGTCCAATTACATTCACAATTCCTGGGCTGCTATACAGTGCTGATTTTTGCCATCGAGACACCCAAGTACGGGATAGTTGTCCTACGAGTTTAGCGATCGATTGTAACTAAACCTATCTTTCTTCCGGTAGATTGTCACAATTTTGGGGGTTGGGAGATCTGTCATTCCTCCTCGAAGATTGGCAATTCATCCCTAACGATCGCCCATTGAGATAAATGCCGCCCAATTCGAGGGATGGGGATATTGCTCTCGGGTTGCCAGCATGGCTTGGCGCAGGGCGATCGCCCGATCGGAGTTCCGTTGCAGTTGGCGGTAAAATTCAGTCATTAACACTGCGGTTGGCTCGTCGGGAACCGACCACAAGGAAACAACGACGCTTTCCACCCCAGCGGTCAGGAACGATCGCGACAATCCCAACACCCCGTCTCCCGTAATGTTACCCCGTCCGGTATCGCAAGCACTCAAGACCACCAATCGCGCTTTTAAGGGTAAGGTAAAAATTTCGGCGGCAGTAAGGAAACCGGAATCGTCGTCTGTGGGGGTTAAGGCGAGGGCGCCGGGAACTCCCGTGCCGAAGTCGTCGAGTAAGCCGTGGGTGGCAAAATGGGCGATCGCCACTTCCCCCAATTGCGACTTCACTGCTGCTTTGGTTGCCTCTGCCCCGATCAGGGGTTGGGCGTTTAACAACGGGGCGATCGCGATCGCCTCTTGCTGCGCCCCCAATAGAGTCGGCAAGGGAACTCCGGTGGCGGGATCGTCGGGCATGGTGGGATTGCCGACAATCAGTGCCGCTTCGCTGCCAATGCGAAGCGGATCTCGGGAGGATTGGACAGTCGCCAGCAGACCGATGGCGGGGGAAAATCGGAGGGTGTGTTTTTCCAGGAAAGCGATGCCATTTTTATCTTCTAAAGCGGCGAAGGGGACGAGGAATAATTCGCCCTGGGGGACGATAATGAGGGGTGCATCGGGGTTTTCGGGCAAGAAATCGGCGATCGGCTCGACCAGGAGTTGGTAAAGTTGGTGCAGGGTATCGCGGGTTGTGAGGAGATTATTTTCTCGGAAGACGACATCGATCGCCCCGCGTCCGCGCACCCCCAACGCCCAGCGGTTGTTCGTCACCAACTCTTCGACAGATTTTCCGGCTAACGATCGGCGGCGAAAGCGAATTTTGCCCGTGGGTTGGACGACCCAAATATACAGTTCTTCCCCCACTAAGGCATACTCGACTAAGGTTGACTGCCGATCGCGAGCGATCTGCTGGATTTGGGCGATCGCGGGGGGTTGGACGGTTTCTGGCGGTGGGGTTTGTCCCCGCCAGCGCAGCCGCTGGGCGAGTAACTCCGCAAATGCCCGCGCCCTGCCGCGTTCGGAGATTTCCAGGGCGGCTTCCACCTCGCCGCGATCGACGAATGCTTCTTGGAGAAGTTGGTAAGTTTGGGCTTGGGTTTCGGCGATGGAAATCTTATTCTCATCGGTCAGTCCCGGTCGCAGCGACTCCCACAAGTCCACCGCCGAAGTTAGCGCCTCGACTGCTTCCGCCGATTTCCCGGTTTGCAGTAACAATTCTCCCATGGCGTTGAGGGTTTCCCCTTCCCCCGCCGCATCGCCGATGTTTTGCCGCAATTCCCGCGCTTGCCGATACCGTTCCAGTGCCGCCGATTTGTCTCCCAAAGTGGTATACAGGTCGCCCAATTCGTGCAAACTGCGGGCGATTCCAGGGCGATCGTCCCCTTCCTGGGAGAGGTTGAGGGCTTTGGTGAGGTAAAGTCGGGCTTTGTCCGGATTTCCGGCACTCAGATAAGCTTCCCCTACGCGAGTCAGGGCGATCGCTTCTCCGGGGCGATCGTTAACGCGCCGATAGCTGGCGAGGCTTTGTTTGGCAAATCGCAGGGCTGGGGAGGTTTCTCCTAATTTGCCGTATGCCAAAGCCAAACTACTCAAAATCGTACCTTCTGGCGAGTCCGATCGTAACCAACTGCGATCTTTTGTGGTTAAATTGCGGTAAATTTCCCACGCTTGTTGCAGGGAATCGATCGCTTTTTGAGTTTGACCGAGGCGAATATAAGTGATGCCTAAATAGGTCGAAGTTTCGCTTTCGCCTTGTCGATCGCCCACTTCTTTTCTAATGTTATCGCTTTGTTGATAATACTCTAAAGCATTTGCATATTCTCCCAGTTCGTCGTATAGGTTGCCGAGGCGATCGAGGGTATCGCTTTCTCTGAGGCGATCTCCTCTATTTTTATAGACTTGTAGTGCTGTTTGAAAGGTTTCTAAGGCAGCGAGAAATTCACCGCGATCGGTTTGTTCGATTCCTTGGCGGTAAAGTTCGGCAGCATCATCGGAAAAAAGGCAAATGGTGGCGGGAGAAACGGGACAATTTTTGCGCGGAATGGGGTTATTTCGCAAATCGAGTTTGATGGAATTTTCCAGAGATGATAAGGAAGAAATATCGGTAATGCGGTTCTGGCTTAAATCCAGTTCGATCGCCCGATCGAGCGAGGCTAAAACTTCGATATCGGTGAGGCGATTGTTGCCAAGCTGAAGATATGTTAGTTGCGAAAGCAAGGGTGAGTCAGGAATTTCAGCAATTTGATTGTTTTTCAGATACAGTTGGGTGAGGTTGGGGAGATGAGAAATCGGATCGATCTCCTCAATTTGGTTGCCGTTGGCATAGAGAATTTCGAGCGATCGCACATGAGAAAGCGGGTTAATATCGCGGATTTGATTGTCGTCGAGAGAGAGCGTTGTCAGATTTTCTAACCCGGAAAGCGGATCGATGTCAGTGAGTTGATTCTCGTTTAAATATAAACTTTGGAGTTGAAGAAAAGAGGCGATCGGACTTAAGTCGGTAATTTCGTTTTTACCAAGGTAGAGTTGTTGAAGTTGCGTTAAACTGGAGAGCGGTTCGAGATCGGAAATTTGGCGATCGGTTAAGTTTAACTCAGTTAAACTGAGGAGAATATCGTTTGCTTCTTGGCAATTCTCAGAGTTGGCAATTTCTAGCAAAACCTCAACGGTATGTCGCTGAGATTCCGAGAGGCGATCTCGCTGCCAGCACCAATTCGCAAAGCGATCGAAACTTTGAGAACGAACCCTCAATCGGGGAAAACTGAAGGCTAAAAGGAGAGAAAAAAGGGTGATCGCGAGTTGTTGAGTTAGGGAGAACATTCAACAGAGTTTCCATCGGGTAAAATGGCATTGCATAGATAGGCTTCTTTTAAATTTGCGCCTTCTAAGTTCGCATTCTTTAAAACTGCAGAGGTTAAATCCGCACCCGCTAAATTTGCACCGCTTAAATTCGCATTTTCCAGGTTAGCGCCTACCAAATCGGCATTTTCTAAATTCGCCCCTGCTAGATTCGCACCTTCTAAATAAACGCCAATTAAATCCGAGTTGCTAAAATCAACACCGACAAAATTACAAGCTTTGCAGATGTTCGTATTTTGTAACTTTTTTAAGTTCACGCTGCGTTCTACTTCAAGGCGATTTTCCTCTGAAATTAGGTTATTTTCCAAATTGAGTTCGACTAATTGTGTCAACTCAATCAGAGGATGTATCTCGACAATTTGATTAGCAGTCAAATTCAAACTTTCCAGTTGTACTAGAGCTGACAGCGGTTCGATATCACTAATTTTATTCGAGTCTAGAGACAGCGTTTGCAAACGAACTAAACCCGACAGCGATCGCACGTCTTCAATCTGATTTCCAGCCAGAGTGAGATGAGTTAAATTAACCAAAATTGTTAGCGGTTGCAAATTTTGAATTTCGTTACTTTCCAAACTGAGATCTTCGAGAGCGATCGAATTCGATAAGGGCGTTAAATCTCGAACTCGATTGCGATCGATCAACAACTTCTTTAAATTGACCAGTTGAGATAGAGGGGTTAAATCCGAAATTAAATTGTCGTTCAGCGACAGCGTTTGCAAATTCGATAAGGTTGCCAGCGGCGTTAAATCTTCAATTTGGTTTCCGCCTAAAAATAATTTGGTCAAATGAGGAAATGATGATAAAATACCGATATCGCTCAAATTGGCATCGTTCAACGTCAGATAAGGCGAACTCAAAAAAAAGCGATCAGCTTCGCCACAATCCGAGGTTTTTGCCTTTTCTAACAAAACATTGATCGCGTGCTGAGATTCGGCATCGAGGCGCTCGCGCTGCAAACATAAATTAGTAAAATTCGCTACACTTTCTTCTGCGATAGCTCCAGGCAGAACCATCGACGAAACCACAGACACAACCCCAACGGAGATCGTTCCCAGCCATGCGAGCCACAGTTCTTGAAAATAGCGCATTTCGACGTTTTTAAGTCTATTTCTAACAAAATGTATCGGTTTATTTTACTTCAGCCGATCGGTTATGATAGAGTACCGTCAGTGCGATCCAGCACCTGCCCGCTTAGATAGTAAAGAAAAGCAGAAAGACTGTCTAGTGGGTTTTGCGAATCTTAATGTATTGATTTTCAACAAGAGCTTGACAAATTGAGTTGACTTCTCCTGTCTGTTTCCCGCGTTTTAGTGCGCGATCGAATGGGAGAAAATCTCGTGGTGGCAATTCCCCTATTGTTTCTCGGATAGGGGGTCGTTGCGCCTATCTCTCTCCCAAAACTGCATAGCCATCGATCGCTCAGAGGTATATAGAATCCGGAGAGAAATCCGTCAGACCGTATCACTCGTTTCCCAAACTGCGATGAACCAACCGAAACCCTACCCAAAAGGCAACTGGTGGCAAGCCGCTATCTCTGTCATCTTTGCCGTATCCTCCCTCTTCGCCAGCAGCCATCCCACCCGTGCCATCCTTCCCGACGAAGCCAAAATCAACGAAATTTTCGGGAACACTAGCGAACTGCGAGTTCGCCGCAATCAAAAACGAGACCCCACAAGTGTTGGCACTTTTTTGCAGTATTTCAACGATGCCTTGATTACCGTCCCTCCCAATAATACCTACGCACTTCTGCTATTTTTCAAGAACGATAACTACTTGGAGACCTATGTCAAAACCAATCAAGATCCGCGCTCTCTGATTTACTACTTTCCCTGTACCATCCAAGGCGTCAATGTGGAAATCGGTTGGGGATTGGACAACGAAGGAAGCCGGGGATGCGAAGCCGGAATGACGGTCAAATCAGGGTATGCCGACAGCGCCAATTTAGAACCGTGGCTGTTCGCCGAACGGCTCGATCCCGCACTCCTCAAACAAATCTGGGCACCCTTAGCACAAGCTCCGGCACGGCAAATCTTTTACTGTAGTGCCGTGGGAGACGCCGCGAATATGGGGTTTGCCACCGCCACCTCCGGCGATCCCTGTACGGAGGCACTGCAACAGTGTCAGGCAGGCGGTGCGGGGTGCGAGGCAGTCACTGCCGGATTTTGGTGGACGAACGAGGAACAACTCACGGCGACCCTCAACTGCGGGGAAGATCGAGTGCTATCGGCAGAGGGAACCGCAGAAACTATCGAATCCGCAGTGCGAACCCAACTGCAATCAACCCCCGATCGATCGTGTAGCGTGCAGGTTTATCGACCCCAAGATTTCCTCATCATCCCCGCATCTGACCGGGAAGTTCGCGCACGAGGCGACGATGGCATTTTGGTCAAAACCGTGGCAACTGAAGAAGGAATCGGCGTAGAGGTCATTGAAGGTGCGATTAACGTGCGATCGACCGCCAGTTCCGAACCTATACTCATTCCCAAAGGACAACAATACATTCACTCTCGGGTGAATTCCGCCAATGCAGGTAGCGGCGGCGAAAATCCAGGGTCTACTTATGAAGGAAAAGTGGAACCTTTCGATCGCCAAGCGGCTATAACCTCACTCGATATGGAAGTGTTATGCGCGTTTGCTTCTAATCCAGAAAATTACATCCAGGTTTCAGCTTGTAACGAAGCCAACCTCATGCCAATTCCCGACACCTCCGATCCTTCAGTTACCGTGCATACAATCGTGACGTATTGCGATAACGAACAAGTCAGCGGTGGTACCCAAGGCGACAAACGCACGCTCCAAACCCGTAAAACTAGCGGCGAATTAAAATTGGAATACGAAATGTATATCGTTCCCGATCGCGTGCAAATTATCTACGAAGGACGAGAAATTTTAGATACCGGATTTATTTCTGGACGCGATCGTTTAATCGTTCCCTATGAAGGTCAATCGGGTCGTCTGGAAGTCATCCTCACCGGAAATGAAAGTACCGGAACTCGATGGGACTATAAGTTGATCTGTCCGTAATGGGTCATTAGTCATTAGTCATTAGTCATTCATCCTCAACCATGAAACGTCTCAAGCATTTTTTTCTAGCCATTTTTAGTGCTGTTTTCTTTGCCACATTGAGCGGTCAGCTTTTACTATCGAGCCAACCCGCTCGATCGACTCCTCCACCGATCGAACTCGCACAAAAAACGCCTGTTAATCGCGATAATCCTCGCAATTCTGTTCCTTCCTCAGCCAGCGATCGGTTTGCGACCTTTCTCCAAGCCGACGCACTCTACCGCCAAGGCGATACAGATGCAGCCGCACAATTGTACCGCCAATTGAAACCAGAACTCACCGCATCGCTGCCGGAAATTCCCGAACCCATTTACGAAGCTGAAGGACTCGCTCCCGAAAACTTAGAACTTTGGAATACCGCCCAAACGGCGATCGATGCTGATGATGAAGAAGCGGCGATTTCAGCATTGCAGCAGGTAGTAGATAACCAACCTGAATTCGTTCCCGCACCGTTGAAACTTGCCGAACTGCTGATAGATAACAAACAAAGAGAAGAAGCGATCGTTGTTTTAGAAAAAGCTACCACTCAGCATCCTTATTCTGCGGAAATCGTCATGGCTCAAGTTAAAGCTTTATCCAAAAAAGATAAGCATTTAGAAGCCTCGATCGCCGCTCGCGAATTCTCCGTGCTTTATTTAGACAACCCTCAAGCCAGCGAACTTGACAAATTAGCTGAAGAAGAATTAGACGAATATTTAGACTCTCAAGAACTCCGTAAAATTATTCAGGGAATTGGTGGAATTGGGCTAGAAATTTTTCGAGGTGGCAATATCCTTGAAGGGATGGGAATTAACATTGAAGGTCTCTTCGGAGGTGGAGACGTTGTAGAGTTAGAAGGATCGGCTAAAAAAATCTATGAAATCGGACAACTGATGTTCGAGAACGAGTCTGAATATGGTGCGCGACTTGCCGAAGAATACAAACAACAAGCCACGCTGGTTGAAGATCCGGAAATCAACGATTACGTCACCCAATTGGGATTAGAAGTCGCTCAATTGATGGGACGCGATTTTGACTACGAATTTTACGTCGTACAAGATAATAGTATGAATGCTTTTGCCTTACCGGGAGGCAAAGTTTTTGTCAATACAGGGGCAATTTTAGCCTCCAATTCTCAAGCAGAACTCGCGGGAGTCTTAGCACACGAAGTCTCCCATGCCGTTCTCTCTCATGGAATTCATCAGGTGTTGAGAGGCGATCTTCTCAACCAAGTTTTCGGTGCAATTTCCGAAGAACTTTCCGCAGGCGACTTAGGAAACTTAGTGAGTAATTTAATTCAGTTAGACTACAGTCGCAAACAAGAACAGCAAGCGGATATTTTAGGCACTCGCATCTTAGCAAAAGCCGGGTATGCTGCTGATGGTTTGCGAAACTTCATGGCAACATTAGCACAACATACCGCTCAAAGTCCCGTTCAGTTGCAACGTATCAATATCTCCAACCTGCAAATTCCGCTACCCGTACCGACGGAATATCTTTCCAGCCACCCTCTCTCCGACGATCGCGTGCAATATTTAGAAGAGTTAATTCTTCGCAACGGCTACAATCAATACGCTCTAGAAGGTGTCGATAAACACTCAGAAATCCAGGAAAAATTAATGGGTAATGGGTAATGGTGCGTTTCTGCGGACTTCAGAGAAAAAATTTATCGATGTTTTAGCGATAAAATAGGAAAGCTGTTGGGGCGAGAACGGGGAAAGAAAACTTTACAAAATGATAAAACCATTACCGGGAAAGGACAAAAAAATCGCTCCCTTCGCTAACAACAAAAAACTAGGAGAGAACGCCAACCTCCAGACTTCGCGAAATGGTCCGGTTCCCATTCCCGTCTCGCCACCAATTTCAATATTCACAGAGGAGATCGATTCCTAATGACCTTTGGAACTCACTGCCACCATCACCCCGATGGAAGTTGCCATCGCAATCCCCTACACTGCATCGTCCCGCCGCATATGCTTAAAGAACTAGCAGAACAGGGGACGCCCGAAGAGCGAGAACGGGCAATGCGATCGCTGGTTCTCTCCGGACAAATCCGAGGACAGCGTCAGCAAATCGCCGAACTGATCTCTCGTCCGGTCAACCGAGAAGCCGTCGCCGTCAAACAGCGCATCATCTACGACGCCGGAGGGCAAACCGATCTGCCCGGACGGCGCATCCGGGGCGAAGGCGATCCCCCCACGGGCGATGCGGCTGCCGACGAAGCCTACGACGGCGCCGGAGCCACCTATGACTTATTTCAGGTCGTGTACGGGCGCAACTCCATCGACGATCGCGGCATGGACTTGATCTCCACCGTCCACTACGGACAAAGCTACGATAATGCCTTCTGGGACGGCAAGCAAATGACCTACGGCGACGGCGACGAAGACCTCCCTGAATCCGATCGCCTCTTCAACCGCTTCACCATCGCCATCGATATCATCGCCCACGAACTCACCCACGGCGTCACCCAATACGAAGCCGGACTGGTTTATCGCAACCAACCCGGCGCCCTCAACGAGTCCTTCTCCGATGTCTTCGGCGCCCTAGTGAAGCAGTACCAACGCCGTCAAACCGCTGCCGAAGCCGATTGGCTGATCGGGGAAGGCTTATTTACCCGCAACGTCAACGCCACGGGCATTCGTTCCATGAAAGCCCCCGGAACGGCGTATAACGATCCCAAATTGGGCAAAGACCCCCAACCCGCCCATATGCGGGACATCTATAAAGGATTTGAAGACAACGGCGGCGTTCACATCAACTCCGGAATTCCCAACTACGCCTTCTATTTAGCAGCTCGCGAATTGGGGGGCTACGCTTGGGAGAAAGCCGGACGCATCTGGTACATCGCCCTGCGCGATAAGTTGCGTCCCACCTCAACCTTCTGGGATGCGGCGCGAGAAACCTACCAAGTTGCCGGAGACCTCTTCGGGGCGGGTAGTTTGGAACAGCAAGCCGTGCGCAACGGCTGGACGGCAGTGGGACTCACCGTCGATAGTCCGCCAACCCAACAGCAACCTCCCCTCGATATGCCGGGATGTTTGACCGCTCCGGCGGCGATTTTGTGGCGATCGTTCTTCGGGTAACGGTTTCGGAAGTCGGGGTTCTTCCAGAATCCCGATTTCTGATGGCGATTTGTTCTTAACGATGTGACGAAGTTTATCGGTGCGAGAAAATGAAATTCCTCAATGGCGTTTTTTATCGTTGCTCGATCGTGGGAGCCGTTTTAGTTTTCTTGTTTGGGTGTTCTGCCTCAGAAGAAGGTTATTCCGGATCGGGATCTCAGGTCGATGGAGCCTCGAATCTAGCTCGAGACGATCGACCGATACAGCCGGAATTAGGATACTCTGAGGAACAAGTACAACAATTAGAGAAACAAGCACAGCAAGAAGAGGCAAAAGCGCGGCAATCTGAAGGAAAGTTTTTTGTTGGAGCCGTCAATCGCGCTCAGCAAGCCTATCGCCTGGAGAATCCGGAATTTGCCTCTACGATGGAAGAACTTCAAATCATACTTCCCCCGGAAGGCACGAACTACCAATTTGAAATCGTGCCGCAACCCGCTCCCACGCTTAGCGTTATGGCGACTGCCACCGCCAAGTCAGAGGGGATTCGCAGCTATGCGGGAGCGGTATTTGTTCTTGAGAGTGGAGCAAGGGAGTCAATTCTTTGCGAAACTAACGAACCATCCCAGATGCCTCCCGAAATGCCCGCACCGCCAGCTTCCAGGAACGATCGCCCTCAATGTCCGACAGGATCGTCTCCGCTATAGTTCCATTGGGTTGGGCGAAGTTGGGCGAAGCCTTTGCCCGAATCGAATCGGTGTGTCTCTGGGATTTTCGGGCAAATGCTTCTCCCCTACAGTATTTGTCCCTTCACCTTCTGCCCTCTGCTAAAATAACAGAGCAAGCCTAGGGAAACCTCAAACTCCATGGATCGCGCTGCTATCAAACAACAAATCTCCAAAATCGAAAGCAAGCGAGAGTTACTCTTGCAACTGCTGGAACGACCGGATTTGGGAACGCTGAGAATCGATGTCAACCAAGCGTTAGAAGAAATGGACGATTTGATCGAAGAATTCAAACTGACCTTTCCAGACGAACAGTAGCCGTTTTTTGGGTCGTCACTGCCGATCGCCAATTCCTCAATGTTTGCAGATGATCGCCCTCCAGAAACGAACATCCTGTTGGTAGACGACGAAGCCGAACTCACCGAACCCCTCCAGCGAGTGCTGACTCGGGAGGGGTATCGGGTGGATGTCGCTCACGAAGGTTGGGAAGGAACGCAACTCGCCAACCGAGGTGGCTACGATTTGCTGATTCTCGATTGGATGCTCCCCCACCGCAGTGGCGTGGAAATCTGCCGGGAGTTGCGATCGCGCGGGGACTTAACCCCGGTATTATTCCTCACCGCCAAAGATACCTTAGACGATCGCGTTATGGGACTCGATGCCGGAGCGGACGACTACTTAATCAAACCCTTCGAGTTGCGAGAACTGCTGGCACGGGTACGCGCTTTACTACGGCGTTCCAGAGCGGAAGCCGAAGTTAAATCGCCCCAACCGGAAACGAAACTTGCAGCATCTCGCTTGCGGGTAGAAGACTTAGAACTCGATCTCGATAACCAACTCGCCTATCGCCAGGGTCGCACGATCGAACTTTCCGAGAAAGAAAGCCAGCTTCTCGAATACTTCATGCGCCATCCCGGTCAACTCTTGACCCACGAACAAATTTACCAACAATTGTGGGTATCCGACGCTAGACCTAGTAGTAATGTATTAGCGGCGCTGATTCGATTGTTGCGCCGCAAAGTGTGCGTTCCGGGAGAAACCGACTTAATTCATACGGTTTACGGCAAAGGTTATCGTTTCGGAACTTCGGCAGATTGAGACGGTAATCGGTAATCGGTAATCGGTAATATCTCGACAAACTAAAAGGAATTTGCCATCAATTCATCCGTCATTTCAAAATTTGCCGTCACGTTCTGCACGTCGTCTAACTCTTCTAACGCATCCATTAATTTCAGGAGCGATCGCGCTTGACTGGCATCAGTCACTTCCACCGTATTACCGGGAATCCAGCGCAACTCGGCATCCGTTACCGTAAATCCACTATTTTGAAGTGCCTGACTGAGGCTTTCTAAATCCTCCACGGCAGCGAAGACTTCGGCACTGGCGGGTGTTTCTTCATTCTCTTCGAGTAATTGATAGGATTCGGCGCCGCCTTCGAGAGAGGCTTCTAACAGTTGTTCTTCATCGGGAGAACCGGAGATCGTCACCACCCCCTTGCGATCGAACATCCAACTCACGCATCCCGTTTCCCCCAAATTTCCCCCATTTTTACTGAACGCTACCCGCAAATCCGCCGCTGTGCGGTTGCGATTGTCCGTCAGTGCTTCGACGAGAATGGCAACGCCGCCGGGTCCGTATCCTTCGTAGCGAATGGCTTCAAAATTGTCGCTTTCGGCACCGAATTTTCCCGCACCTTTGGCGATCGCCCGATCGATATTGTCGTTGGGAATTCCCGCTGCTTTGGCTTTATTGATCGCGTTTCGCAACTGGAAATTGCCCTCGGGATCGGCGCCCGATCGTGCCGCCACGATGATTTCTCGCGAAAGTCGGGTAAATACTTTACTTTTGGCTGCATCGACTCTCGCTTTTTGGCGTTTAATATTTGCCCATTTACTATGTCCTGCCATCGTTAGAATTATGAGAATTATCGGAAATATAGAGGTTTGAGTCGGGCAAACGGTGCAAGGCACGACCCGATCTCGACAGCATTACCCCTCCCTCTGAAAAACTATAGCGGTTTCCCGACCCGTTCGATTACCTATTACCCATGACCCAACACGACAAATCGACCTTCGGCAACCGCACTCAACGGCAGCCAAAATTCCCCATTCCATTCCCCAAAAACCGAAATCGGCAATCCTCCCCCAACAGCCGCTAGCTGCCAATTTTGGGTAAAATCGGGAGAAACGGGCAGCGCCTTGCCAAAACCATCGATCGCTACCTCACCTCGTTTTTGGGGAACGCACGCCGCCAGTGCCAAAGGAAACCGTTCTAACCAGGGATTTTGCCCCAATGCCGAGCTATAAGCTTGCAGGGCATCGTTAATACTGTCATATCCCGGCAAGCGATCGACGGGTTCCGACGGACAGATTTCCCCTTTCACGACCGCACGTAACGGATAACCGCTCTCGTAGAATACTAATTCTGCCTCAAAACTCGTTCCCGGCAGGAAATCGCCGTAAAAAGGCTCTGTCCCGTGGGCGTAACCGAGCAGGAGTGCCGAACGCTCGATCGCCTCTCCCCACAGCCAAATTCGCTGAGATTTCAGCTTGGCAATCCCCGCCACCGCCTCGACGTGGCGTCCCAACACCCACCATCGAGATTTTATCCCTTCCCGAATGAGCAAGTCTCGTCGCGGTTGCGTCCAACCCACCTGCGATCGCAAATCCGCTTGCGTTTCCGGCGGCAGTTCGTCGAAATGCTGCCAACCTCGGGCGATCGAATACAACCGTCCCAATCGCGCCAGCAGTCGAGATCCCTGCGGATCTGACGGGTCGAGTTGGGCAATGGCTCTCAGTTCCCGCGCGATTTCCGGGGCTTGGGCGTCCACCATCCGCGCCGCAATCTCGTGCCACAACGAGGCTGCATCCGTCGGCAGTGCCGCCCATCCCCGCCGGACGAGATCTTGCAGCCACAGGTCTAATTCTGCCATTCCCGCCCGAATTTTCGCGGCTTTTTTAGCGGATAGTTGCCCTTGGCGATTCGGTTGGCAATCCACGTTTTTCCCTCAAATCAATTCTGATTCCTGTCGGGGAGAAGCCAAACTCCTGAACTCCTGCCCCCACTTTAAGTTTTTTAAAGCGCCCGATGGCAGCAAATTTCTCGATCGCGGCATCAATTGCCCGCGAACGCCCCCAATCGGTGGAAACCGCCACAGGAAACACCACTTAACTTTAATCGCCTTCAGTATTACAGTGAAAGAAAGGTCAATATTGAGCTAAAACAAAAGTAGAGGAAAGCGGTACTTCCCGCCCCGTTTTTCTAGCCCCTTCTATTTCGCGGGATTGGCTGTTGGGTTTTGAGAGTTCCTGGGTTATACCGCTAAAAACTCTCCCTCTTTGTCAAACCATCCTCACAGACGGGGTTTCAGACCCAATATTTTCTGATGAACGCTTCCACATCCGATCGTCACTCCTTAACTTGCCCGATTTGTCACCATGCCGACAAAATTCCGCCAGGATACTTCACCAGTGGACTGTATACCTGTCCCCAATGTCAGGCTCACCTCGTATTCTCTCAGAGCGGTCACTACGTTCGCGATCCCCTCTGCGTCCATCAAATTTCCCTAACTCGCATCCTCCGCCGCCAAAGCCGACCCCTCGCCCGCCTCGCCCGCGATTGCGGTTTGGCAAAAATCGCCATCTTAGCCGGGACGGTGTTATTGGGTCTGACTTGGGTAACAGTTGATACCGTTAATTCCCCCAACCACCCCCTCCGCGATGTTTGGGAAGATGTGCGGGGAAATGGTTAGGGGTTGGTTCTGGATGATGGGTTCTTGGTTCTTCGTGCCAAGCTCGTCTAAACTCGGTGGGTAAGTTGGGGTTGAGGGTAAGTTAGGGTTGAGCCAACGAAAATCACCAATCGAAATCTGTCTGGACAGGGGCTTGGGGTCGATCTCCCATTACCCATTACCCATGAATAGCCCTCACCCGAAAATCTCTTATCCCGTACTAACGTTATTTAGGATCGCTAGATCGATCGCGAACTAGTGCATTAGGAAGTTTTTGAATCGCCATCGAAGATCGTCCACATTTATTTTTTATGCCAGAAGTCTAAGGAGTAAAGTCCCCTGACCGACTATTGCTCTTTTGTGACCAATTCCCAACCTTCGGCACTGCCGAGAACCCGAACTCCTTCTAGTTGCAATTGTTCTAAAGTCGCGATTTCGACGAGGAGATAGGGTTGGTCATCTTGCCAGTGTTGTTGGAGTTGGGGGAAATTAGCGGGGAGGATTTGCCGATCGCTATAAAAATTAAGAGACGGGCGATTGTAGGGGTAAGATGTATAAATTGGTTGATTCGGCGGCGTCTTCGTCCGAATCATTTCGGCAACGGGTTTCACCGGATAGGCTTCGTTGAGTTCCCAAATCCAACTCTCGGACGTAACGAACAACAACAGTGACAAGTAAGTTCCCCAAACCAACACCAACACGAATTGCCCGTCTCGCCGCCACAGCAACCCCGCAGTCATCGTCAAGGTAAGGGCAAAAACCGCCAAAGCCGCCACCAAACGACCGTCAATCGGCGTCGTTCCCCAACCCACCCCAACAACCGCCCCCCACGCCGCCACCGCCAAAACTCCCATCCCCACCCGCCAAACTTGGGGATAAGGTTTCGCCTTTTCTCGGGGCATTCCCGTCCAATCTTCCTCTCGCCAAACCTCTCCCAGCCACCACCCCACCGCCAGGGCAAATGCGGGATAAATGGGCAAAACGTACCACGGCAGCTTGGTTCCCATCACCGAAATTGCCGCCAAATACAATCCCGTCCACGTCAAAATTAACTTCGCCGCACCCAGATTGCGGTTTTGCCAAATCCATTGCCAACTTAACCCCCAAAACAGCAGCCAGGGCCAGGGATATTTCAGTAGTTCTAAGAGATAGTACCAAGGGGGACCGGCGTTAGCTTCTACCGAAGTCCATACCCGTCGTGCCGATTGCTGGATGAGATGGGTTTCGATAAACGCAGTGCCGTAGTGCTGCCACTGGGCAGCATACCAAACCCATGCCGGAACGCTACCCAGGAGAACCCCCAACCATAGATAAACGCTGGTGAGGAGACGGGGAGTGTCCCACGCTAAAAATACCAGAACGATCGCCCCCAGGAGAACGGCGAGCAAGCCTTTGGTCAGGCACAGCAACCCGAAACCGATGCCCATCCCTAAACTGTAGCGCACATCGCGGCGCGATCGCAGAGCGCACCACACCAACAAACAGAAAAAACACAACACCGCCCCATCCAGCATCGCCAACCGTCCGTGACGAACCACCGGAAGTAAGTTTAAATAGACCGATGCCGCTAAAATTGCCGGAGTTCTGCGGGGAAATAATTCGCGGGCGACGGCGTAAACAAAAGGAACGCTCGCCGCACTCAGCATCGCCCCCGGCAACCGACTCATGGCTTCGTTGACACCGCCGAAGCGATAGGCAAGGGCGATGAAGCCGTGAACCAACGGCGGCTTGTTCAAATAGGGAACGCCGTCGAGAGTGGGATACAACCAAGTCAGGGAACCCGGAGGAGAACGCCAAATCTCTCTTGCCACCTGGGCAACCGTCCCCTCGTCCCAATCCCGCAGCGGCAACCCCCCCAAATCGACGCCAAACAGCAAAATCGCCCCCAGCAACAATCCCACTCCCCACAGAACATCGACTCGAGCATCGTTATGGCGGGAAGTCGGGTGTGTTGAGGAACGAAACGCACCATTACCCATTACCCATTACCGAAAACGGTCTTACCGACGTTAACTCATTTTCGCGTCAATAGGGTGGGTTTGCGAGACAATTTGCAACAAACTGAATAATGTCAAGATTTGGATTTACACTGGTTAAGTCGTCTTATCGGCATTCTCTGATGGGGACGATACGCATTCAAGGGCGCATGGCATCATTGGTGTCAAATTCAGCAAATTTAACGAATGTCAAGTTCAATCGAATGACCGTTTTCTATACACTCTCTCCCTGCTCCCCCTGCTCGGTCTTAGTTGCCTTGCCACCTTAAATAAAAACTATATAACTTTTTTCTGTCGTTCTGTCGGGAGTCAAGTGCATCATGAGTTTACCCTTTGTCGTAGATATTGCCATCGGCTTAATATTTACTTATTTAACATTAAGCCTGCTATCTTCGGAAATCCAAGAACTGATTACAACGCTGTTGCAATGGCGAGCGCAGCACCTGAAAAACTCGATCCAGGTCTTGCTTTCCAGCGGTCAAATCTCGCCCGATATCCGAGAAATACAGGCGCTCACAGAGCGGCTGTATTCCAATCCTTTTATTAATAGCTTAAATCAAGAAGCTAAAGGGAAACTGGCTCTGAGATTTCGGAAAATTGCTAACTCCGTTAATACTGCCTACTATCAATTGTTCGATGCTGAAAATCCATTTAAGGAGAAATCTAGCGCTCCCTCGTATATCCCGGCGGAAGCATTTGCCAACAGTTTAATTACGACTTTTAAGTTACCGGAAATCGGGCGAGCGATCGCCCATACCCGATTGCAAGAGTTCAAGAAAAAGCAACTCACAGACATTCTCAGCGCGATCGAAGCTGTCGAATTGAGCGAAGCTTCCAAAAACTTAGCCAAACAAGAACTCGACAGTATGGATATCGATTGGGAAAAAACTATTTTAGATTTTAAGAATTTAAAATCTGACTTTCCCGAAACGATCGACCGATTCAGTCGTCGCTTAGATAAATATATCAATAACTGTCAACTTTATATCGAACAAACCGAACAATATTTAAACGTTTTTATCTATCGAATTCAAGCCATTAAAGATGGAATTTACAGCGAATCAGAACGCATTGCTTTGTCGCGATCGCTAAAACCCAGTATTAACGAAGTCGTAGATCTGATTTACAATAAATCTCAAGCTTTTGGAGAGTTCTCCGATGCGGTGAAGGATAGCGAAAGTCCGACTCACGAAGGCGTGCGCCAACTGATTTCGACTTTGCCCGATTTGCCCACCCCAGTTCGTAATAGTTTAGTGGCTCTGGGCGATCGCATCAAAACCCAAAAAGAAAGCATCGAAAGCGAAATTTTCGAGTTGCAAACTCAAATCGAACACTGGTTTGACTCGTCAATGACTCGTGCCTCCGGGGTGTACAAGCGCAACGCTCGCGGCATCGCCATTCTCATCGGGATTGTTGTCGCCGTCTCCGCCAACGCCGACAGTTTGTATATCGTCAGCAACCTGTCCCGCAGTTCCGTCGTCCGCACCGCCATTTCCGAGAAAGCCGGACAAATCTCAGCGGCTACCGGGAGCGGAAACGCAGCATCATCTCTGACGGCAGCTGACTTCCAGAAAATCGCCGAGGAGATCCAACAGTCTAGAGTAACCGATCTGCCCTTGGGTTGGAATTCTGCGATCGTCGCCGAACAAACCCAAGCCGAAAAAGCCTGGGGCATCCGCTACCTCAAACGGATTATTGGCTGGACGATTAGCGGTATCGCCATTTCCATGGGATCGAGCTTCTGGTATGACTTGCTCAACAAAGTGGTCAACGTTCGCAATGCCGGATCGTCGATCTCTAAAAAATAGCTCGATCGATCGACCCAAAGCCAGACCCCATCTCGAAAATCGAGCGATCGCGATCGCCCTAAAGTCGTCAAAGATACAGAAAACACTGGAGAGATAGCGATGAGGGTCGCGCTTTCCGATAAGATGAGAAATGCTTGGAGCTGTACCACAACTGACTATCGCTGTCACCGGGCGAGCCATGGAGCGATCGACTCGGCAAAGCGCCGGCAGAGTTCGTCGCACGCTCCTATACTGCAACACCATTCAACGAGGATAAAACGCTATGAGTCAAGATTCAATTTTATCGAGAGTCCAGAAGATCGTTGTCGATCAGCTCGAAGTCCAACCGGAAGAGGTCAAACCCGAAGCCAATTTCATCAACGACCTCGGTGCCGATTCTCTAGATACCGTTGAATTGGTGATGGCACTGGAAGAAGAATTCGAGATCGAAATTCCCGACGAAGCTGCCGAGAAAATCCTCACCGTCCAAGACGCTATAGACTACATCAGCCGTGAAACGGCCTCGGCAGCGTAATCAGCTCTTCATTTCTCCGGAACGGATTGGCAGCGCAGCTCGACCGATTCAGCAATCATCCCTTCTATATTGAGATTTTTGGGTGTTAACCTCTTCCCCACTGACTGAGATCATGACAAACTTGGAACCCAAACGTGTTGTTGTTACTGGTCTAGGCGCACTGACACCAGTTGGCAGTACGCCTGAAGACTATTGGGCCGGATTGCTGGCCGGACGAAGCGGGATCGGTCGAATTTCGCTGTTCGATCCCTCCCGCCATGCCTGTCAAATTGCCGGAGAGGTCAAAGACTTTGACCCCCATCAGTACATGGATCGCAAGGAAGCCAAGCGTATGGCTCGATTTGCCCAGTTTGCGGTCGCCGCCAGTCATGAAGCGTTAGCCGATGCGAAATTTACCATCGACGATCTCAACGCCGAACAAGTGGGGATTATTATCGGAACGGGCGTTGGCGGGCTGGACGTGATGGAAGAACAGCAAGAGGTTTACTTAACGCGCGGTCCGTCTCGATGCAGTCCGTTTCTGGTTCCCATGATGATTGCCAATATGGCGGCGGGATTGACGGCAATTCACGTCGGAGCCAAAGGCCCCAATTCCTGTTCGGTGACGGCGTGTGCGGCGGGTTCTAACAGTATCGGCGATGCGTTTCGCCTGATTCAGCGCGGTTACGCTCAAGCGATGATTTGCGGCGGTGCGGAAGCGGCGGTGACGCCCTTAGCCGTGGCGGGATTTGCGTCGATGAAGGCGCTGTCTACCCGCAACGACGATCCCGAACACGCCAGTCGTCCGTTCGATCGCGATCGCGATGGGTTTGTCATGGGCGAAGGTGCGGGCATTTTGCTACTCGAAGAACTGGAACACGCTCTCAGCCGAGGCGCTCGCATTTATGCCGAAATCGTCGGCTACGGAATGACCTGCGACGCTCACCACATTACCGCTCCGGTTCCCGGCGGCTTGGGTGCGGCGAGGGCGATCCAGTTGGCGCTCAAAGATGCGGACATTGGCAGTGCCGATGTGGATTACATCAACGCTCACGGCACGAGTACCCCTGCCAACGACGCCACGGAAACCCAGGCGATCAAAACGGCATTGGGAGAAGAAAATGCCCGCAAAGTGGCGATTAGTTCTACCAAATCCATGACCGGGCATTTGCTCGGTGGTTCCGGTGGGATCGAAGCGGTGGCAACAGTTTTGGCGTGCGCCAACGATCGCGTGCCGCCGACGATCAACCTGGAAAATCCCGATCCGGCTTGCGATCTCGATTACGTTGCCAATGAAAGCCGATCGCAAACCGTGAATATCGCCCTGTCTAACTCCTTCGGATTTGGCGGGCATAACGTCACGCTAGTCTTTAAAAAGTACGCTGGGTAGAAGTTAGTCCCCATTGAAATTTTTCGGTGAGGACGGGTAATGGGAAATTGGGTGGAGCATTCGCGGCTCAAACTGAGTTTTCCCATGGAAGACCCCCACCCGACCGAAAAAATTTAAAATCCAACTCAAAATGGCTCTTGCCCCTCGCTCCCCATAGTGGGATGATGGGGAAAACCGTTTGGGGTCCGCTGTATCCCTGGCGCGATCGCCCCAGCCCCTTGCTAAACCGTTGTCAAGAAGATAGAAGAAACTATGGCCGTTGCCACCCAATCACTCGAAGAACTTTGCATCAATTCCATTCGCTTTTTGGCGATCGATGCCGTAGAAAAGGCGAAATCGGGTCACCCCGGACTGCCCATGGGCGCTGCGCCTATGGCATTCGTGCTGTGGGATCGCTTTATGCGGTTCAACCCAAAAAATCCCAAGTGGTTCAACCGCGATCGCTTCGTCCTCTCCGCCGGACACGGCTGTATGTTGCAGTATGCCCTACTGTACCTCACGGGCTACGATAGTGTCACCCTCGACGACATCAAACAATTTCGTCAGTGGGGTTCGGTGACTCCGGGCCACCCGGAAAACTTCGAGACGGCGGGTGTAGAAGTGACCACCGGACCATTGGGTCAAGGGATTGCTAACGGTGTCGGCTTAGCGATAGCAGAAGCGCACTTGGCAGCGAAGTTTAACAAACCCGATTGCCAACTCGTAGACCACTACACCTACGTAATTCTCGGCGACGGCTGCAACATGGAAGGGGTTTCCAGCGAAGCTTGCTCCCTGGCAGGACACTTGGGATTGGGTAAACTGATCGCTCTCTACGACGACAACCACATCTCCATCGATGGCTCTACCGATGTTGCCTTCACCGAAGATGTGGGCAAGCGGTTTGAAGCCTACGGGTGGCACGTTCTCCACGTGAAAGATGGCAACACCGACTTAGATTCGATCGAAAAGGCGATTGCCGCTGCTAAGGCAGTGACCGACAAACCGACGTTAATTAAAGTTACCACCACCATCGGCTACGGCTCCCCCAACAAATCCAACACGGCAGACGTTCACGGGGCAGCACTCGGCGGCGATGAAGTGGCAGCTACCCGTAAGAACTTGGGTTGGGAATACGAACCCTTCGTCGTTCCCGAGGATGCCTTAGCGCACTTCCGCAAAGCCGTCGAACGCGGTGCGGATGCCGAATCCCAATGGAAACAAACTCTGGCAGACTACAAAGCCAAATACCCCGCAGAAGCTGCCGAATTCGAGCGCATGACCAGCGGCAAACTCCCCGACGGCTGGGCGGACGTACTCCCCACCTACACCCCCGAAGACAAGGCGCTGGCAACCCGCAAACACTCGGAAATTTGCCTCAATGCTCTGGCTGGCGTTCTCCCCGAACTGATCGGCGGTTCGGCGGATTTGACCCACTCCAACTACACCCTGCTCAAAGGCTACGGCGACTTCCAAAAAGGACAGTACCAAAACCGCAACCTGCGCTTCGGGGTGCGCGAACACGGCATGGGCGCTATTTGTAACGGCATTGCCCTACACGGTTCCGGGTTAATTCCTTACGGCGCCACGTTCTTGATCTTCACCGACTATATGCGGGCGGCAATTCGCTTGTCGGCACTGTCCCAAGCCGGATCGATTTGGGTGATGACCCACGACTCCATCGCTTTGGGCGAAGACGGTCCGACGCACCAACCTGTCGAAACTATTCCTTCTCTACGCGCAATTCCCAATTTGTTGGTGATCCGTCCGGCCGATGGCAACGAAACCTCCGGTGCCTACAAAGTGGCGATCGAAAATCGCACTCGCCCCACACTGCTCGCTCTTTCCCGCCAAAACTTGACTAACCTGGCGGGAACCACCATCGATAACGTTGCCAAGGGTGGATATATCCTCTCCGACAGCGACGGTACGCCGGATATCATCCTCATCGGCACCGGTAGCGAACTAGAACTGTGCGCCAAAGCTGCCGAAACCTTGCGCGGCGAAGGTACGAAAGTCCGGGTCGTTTCTCTCCCCTGCTGGGAGTTGTTCGACGAGCAAGATGAAGCATATCGCGAATCCGTGTTGCCGAAAGCCGTGACTAAGCGGTTGGCAGTGGAAGCCGGAAGCAGCTTCGGCTGGTGCCACTACTTGGGTAACGAAGGCGAATCCATCAGCATCGATCGCTTTGGGGTATCAGCTCCCGGCGGCGTTGCCATGGCAAAGTTCGGCTACACCGTTGAGAACGTCGTGGCGCGAGCTAAAGCGATTCTGGGTTAAGCATTCGAGCTAATGGCAGGAGATCTGAAGACCGATTCGGATCTACTCCATCATTAAAAGAGGGACGCCTGTTTGGATGTCCCTCTTTTTTGACGTTAATGATTACCCAAAAAATATCCCCCTGGCGTATCCCGAATTCTTCCCGTTCTTTGCAGTTCGTTCATCAACCGAGTGACGGTTACTCGAGTCGTTCCTACCGTATCTGCCAGATCTTGGTGAGTTAGATGCAATGGAATAAAATAGTGGCGTTCTCGTTTTTGTCCGATCGATCGCCCCAACCACGAAAAGAGTTTGAGTAAGCGAGATTCAACTCGCTTACAGTGGGAAATTCTCAATAATTCTCGAGCTTGTTGAGCTTGAGAGAACTGAATGGCAGCTAAAGTTTCTCGATCTTCTGGCGATCGAGGTAAGAATCGCTTAATTTTCACAGCGGTCAGACACTCGACCCAATAGGGTTGAATATCGATCAGAGGGAGTCCAAAAACATCGCCACATTTCCCAAAGCCTAAAGTCGTTAAGGTTCCATCTTCGTCAGACGTTAACGTGCGAACAAAACCCGATTCAATTCGCCATAAGACATTGGTTTCTAGGGGAATGGTTTGGCGTCGGTTAAAGCTGCGATATCGATCTGGGTACGAGGAGAAACGATCGCTAGCAAAGCTAAAATTTTGGGCTGAAAACATGACTTATTTACTTTTAGCACGACAGCGGCTCGAACAAGCAGGAATCGGGGTAGAAGCTTCTTGAAAATCTTGACAAAAAAGCGCTTCTTCAGTGAGGGCTTTATCGGGATGAACGGCGCATTTGAGTTGGTAGCATCCACTGAAGTAAAGGCAGCGATTGCACGGCACTTGATGCAGTTTTTTCAGTCGGGAAGTCGCATCTTCGATCGCTCGAAATATTGCTGTTATCAATCCCGCAACTAACAGCAATATGACGATCGGACACAAAACTTGGAGAATTGAATAATTGGTGGACGAGACTAAGTGTGGCACCATGAAATTAGAGAAATAAAGATCGGTCGATCAAATCAACTTTCAGTTCCTGTAAAGCAGACAAATCTGCTATTTTTCGTCCCGTTGTAGGAGGCGATCGTTCTCAATCCAGTAGGTTTCGAGGATTTCTAAGTGCAAACCGGGATCTGAAGATCGATCGAACTGGAAGAAATAGAGTTCCAAAATTCAGCAATTCGCTCGCCCGTTTCTTGGGGATAAAAATAGTGAAAAAAGTGGCGACCTTGGGGACAGTGCCATAGGCGATCTTCTTCTTTGAGGTAAGAGTTCCAGCTTTGAAACTGATGGAGATCGACGATAACATCATTTTGACTGCCGCAGACGAAAAGAGGCACGGGAACCCCGCCTGGGGGGATGCTAACGCGGTTGAATAGCGTATGTGGAGACAGAGAAGTAGCTAAATCTTTTTTGAGAATCTCGATCCAATACCGAATCTTTGACTGACATTTATAACCAAACAAATTGTAGATCGTTTGGGCTAAAATCATCTCTCGACTGCACGGCAACATTTGCAAGGTGACATAATAGTGAGCTTGCCAATCGATCGCTGGATGAACCCCTACAGATAACAAGGTGAGCGATTTCACTCGTTCGGGATAGCGGCGAGCGTACAGCAATCCCAACAAGCCACTAGTGCTGTGTCCTACCAAATGGATGGGGTGATCGCAATGTTGGAGATAATCGTGTAATAACGCGATTGCCGTATCTAGAGAGATGGGTTCGTCTAGGGTTTGTTGGTACTCCCATTGGGCGATCGTTTGATGTTGCGACAAGTACTGAATTAATGGGCGATCGAACTTTTTAAAACTGGGACTGACATTCAGAAAAAGAGTATCGGCAAATTGTGACATCAGAAAACCTCAAGTCAAAAAATAAAACATTAGAAACCAGTTGGATCGGTTCTAGAATTGCTTTAAAATTATCAGCAATTGAGAAGCTGAACCAACTGATTAGAACTGGAGAAAGACATCGAATTCTCAATTAGATGCCAAACTCTTTTTTGAGTTGGGCGACCCAAGCTTTGACGCGCCCATCGGTTAAATCGGATTGATTGTCTTCATCAATTGCTAAACCCACGAATTTTCCATCGCGAACCGCTTTCGATTCGCTAAAATCGTAACCTTCCGTTGACCAATAGCCAACAGTTTCTCCACCCAATTCCAAGATCTTTTCTTCCAGAATACCCATTGCATCTTGAAAGTTGTCGGCATATCCAACTTGGTCTCCCGCACCAAAGTAGGCAACTTTCTTGCCGCTAAAATTAATAGCATCCAGTTCGTCGTAAAACCCATCCCAATCGGCTTGGAGTTCGCCAACATTCCAAGTCGGACAACCGATGATAAGCAGGCTATAGCTCTCAAAATCTTCCGTGGAAGCTCCTGAAATATCATACAGTTCTACAATGCTGTCGCCCCCAAACTCTTTTTGAATTTGTTCGGCGATCGTTTGGGTATTTCCCGTTTGCGTTCCGTAAAATAAACCAATTTTTGCCATTGTTGAGTACCTGAGAAAATGTTGATGTTACCCAGAAAAAAACTTTAAATTTCGAGCGATCGATTCTCAGACGTAGCGATCGAGAATGAACATTGAAATTTACTCGAAAGATTTTTGAGATGCGCAATAGCTACGGGAGTGTTTTGGAGGCGATCGATCTAAAAGACGATGGGATAAACCAGGCATTTCTTGACGGCAATTCGGACAAAACCAATATAATCGGTTGCGAGAAATATGCCGCAGGAGATTTTCCGAACAGCAGGGACAATTCATAAACCACCGGAAATGAGGAAACGGGGATTCCCAATTGCATTGGAAATAGGTCACTGATAGGAATCCCCGCGATCGTGAAAGGAGAAACTAGAGAGAAACTTAAGGTAACGAGCTAACCGCTAAAAAGCTAAAGGCTAACTACGATTCCACCGCACTCAGCGCCTGCTCGACCCGACGGAAATCAAATCCCATCGCCCGCAGCGCGTGCCACAAATGCCCTTGCAAGAAGAAGAATGCTAGGAAAAAGTGAGCGTTCGCCAACCAAGCGCGGGACGTATGAGCGCCCATCGGCAGTTCGACCGTATCGGCAAAGTAAGGCGAAATTCCCAACTTGACATCCAATGCCGGTCCGTAAAACTCAACCGGGTAGGCAAAGGTATTCACCGCGCAGAAGTAAGCCGCGACAAATCCAGCCAGCGCAATTCCTCCGAGAGAGTAGGACAAAATGGCTTCGGCAGAAAAACTCAGCACTTTTTTCGCCCAAGGCAGGGGTTCGACCAGGATGTGCCAAATTCCGCCACCAATCAGCAGCAAACCCACATAAATATGTCCGCCGACGAGATCTTCGAGACTGTTCAAACTGGCAAAATGGGTTTGATAGCCGTAGATAACGAGGGGGTCGAGGGTGGGACTGGAGACTGTGCGAACGTCGCCGAGGGTGGCATCGTACAATCCGCCCCAGTACATGGCTTTACCCACCAGCATCAACGCACCCGCGCCCAAAAACAGCAAGTGATGCCCCAAAATCAGACCCAATTGCTTGGGACTTTCCCATTCAAAATGGAACTTCCGGGCTTGACCCGTGGCGTCTTTGAGGTTTTCCGGAGCGCGAATGGTGTGGAAGATTGCCCCCGCACCCAACACGGCAGACGAGATGAGGTGCAACACCCCCACGACGAAGAAGGGATAGGTATCGACAACTTCGCCGCCTTTGCCAACCCCAAATCCCAGGGTAGCAAGGTGGGGCAGCAGAATCAGTCCTTGCTCTCCCATAGGGACGCCAGGATCGAACCAGGAGATTTCAAACAGGGTAAATGCGCCTGCCCAAAAGGTAATGAGAGCGGCTTGGGCGACGTGAGCGGCGATGAATAAGCCACTCATGTTGGCAAAGCGGGCATTTCCTGCCCACCAGTCATACTTCACATCGGGGTTGTCATATGTCTGCATATGCAATGTTATGAGGTAAACGATCGACTTGTCTATTGAAAATAAAATTCAATAACGAGTTAACGATAACTCAGATAGTAATTTTTCTCAATAAGTTTGATGTAAAGATTTATGAAGAACGGCGATTGCTCTGCTTGATTGGTTGCAATAGCCTTATCTTGACTTGAGTTACGGGCGATCATCTCTAGGCTCGGCGATCTTTCTATAGTTAGCACGAGTCTTTTAATTAGAACAGCTAGCAATAGCTGGGGAAATATCATCCGAAAAAGTTGAGATATACTCTCAACTAGAGAGCGACTTGAGGTGAGTAGCTGTCCTTCTATTGGGATCGTGAAGGTTGGGCAAGTTCATCTCAATCGAAAAACCGTTGAAGCCCACATTCCGCAGATCTGACTCGGATTACTGGAACTTTTGAAAAGTCCCAGAAGCAAAAAATTTCTCCCGCCTAATTTTTCTGATTTTCGTGTCACTTTTTTGTCGGAAGAGCCTTAATCGGTGAGATCGGCAGGCGATGCTTTCGGTTCGATTTGCTTGATGCGATCTCGCAAGATCTGCAACTGCCGCTGATTGGCTTGGACTGTATCTGTCAGGGTTTTGAATTCGTCTGGCACTTCTTCTCTTAAAGTTTGTAGTTGGTCTTTCTGGCGCTGCAACTGGGCGTCAATCTGTTCGATCTGTTCGAGTATTTTGGCATTGGTTGCCGTTGCCTGTTCCGTGTCGCGCCGCATAATTTGTTCTTGCACGAGCAGGCGGTAGGCAAACCAGCCCGAAATGCCAATTGCCAGTAGCACGGCGATCGCCAGACCCGCGACGAGGGTTTGAAGTAACCCCCGGAGGCGATCGACCCGCCTGTAGAGTTCTTCAACGCTGAGCTTGAGATTGAGGTGTTGCTCCTGAAGCATTTCGAGAGAGAGTTCTTGATTCCAAGTCTTAGTTTTCTCGGGATTGGATTCAGAGTTAGATTCAGAAGGAGATGAGGTATTCATGTCATCTGTGGGGAAGTAATGGCTTCAAATGGAATTTAGATTTAGACGCTGACGATCGGCACGGCTGCTAGAGAGACATGGGTGAATCAATGTAAACAGTGGGTTCTGGAACAATGAACCTCAGATTTTGAACAGCTAGTTTTTTGGCGATCGCATGATTGGCTAACTCCAGGAGTCGTTTGCGTAGTTCTAGCGAGTTTTCACTCGGACTGGTAATGAAAAAGAACACTCGAGCGCGGGTTGCCGAAGCATTCTCTCCTTTTTCTTTTTCATATTGAACTCGCGTACTGGCTTTTTCAAAGCCCCAAAAAAATCGGCTTTCCTGCTCGATCGTTTGCGTGACGAGAGCTTTCTCGTCCTCTCTAAGGTGCTTGGGAAAGTCCAAACAAAGCATCGCCATAATCTTTTTTCCCCGACTCACATTTTCAATATTTTTGCCAGCCATCGTCGAATTCGGCACGATCATCATTGTATTTTGAGCAACAATCCGAATTTTGGTCGAACGCAAGCCAATGGACTCGACCCGACCATATACATCTTCAGCGTAGGGATTAAAATTAACTCGGATGTATTCTCCACAAATATAAGGGCGATCGAGATAGAGTTCTAGAGTGCCGAAAAGTCGTCCGAGAGCCTGCTGTGCTGCAAATGCGATCGCCACACCGCCAATCCCCAAACTGGCTCCGAGAGTCACCAGATTAATCCGTAGTCCGATGGCAAAAACGACCACAGCCATCAGAACGATCAGGACATAAATGAGAGTCTCAAAAATGAGTACAATTTCATTAACTTTTCCAAACCACCGATGTACCAAACCGATCGCCGATCGATGGATGGCTTGGTGAGCAATTTTAGATGCAAACCAGCCAATTCCAACCGACAATACCGAATACACAAAAATACTCAGAAAATTATACAGATCCTCGTACTTTATGAGTAAATTCAAGCCAATTGCAATGAAGAGAAACGTCCCTGTTAATGAGAGTGACATCTGAAACGGCTCGATCGCGCCCTTGTAAACCGTCTGACTATTCACTATTCCCAGAAACTCAAATAGCTTGAGTCCCTGCCGAATGAGTTGAAGCAAAAATCGCCCAGCAAACGGGGAAACAATGACGATGAGGGAAAATAACCCTAACCTCGCCATCAGTTCCAATACATATTGAAGTATTTCTGATTCGATTGACATCGCTTCCGATCTTCGATCTCATAATGCGAACTAGAGGATTAAATATTCATGGGTTGACTGACATCAACAATGCTCTCTTGAATGTCAAAATTAATTCCATAGTCTTGTAGCCGCTTGATGATATTTTCCCGAGCCATCTCCAGTAGACCTTTGCGTAATTCCATTGAAGTTTCCGTTGCCCCTAAAATAAAGAAAACAACCTGTACCCGTGCGCGATCCTGACCAGATTCATCAGCTATATCCTGAAATTTGACCTGGGTCAGTTGACGATCGATTCCGAGAATATCGCGGGTACTGTCCAACAGAAGCTGCTGGAGTAGTGCTTTTTCCTCATTAGATATCGACCTAAAAAAAGTTAGGTTGACCATCGAAATTAGGCGTCGCGCATTACTCAGGTTTTCAATATTAATTTGCGCTAGGTTACTATTGGGAACCACCATCAAAGTATTTTTCCCAGATAGGCGAATTTTGGTAGAACGCCACCCGATCGACTCAACCCGACCTAAAGTCCGATCTGGCAAATGGATATAATCATCAACAGTAAAAGGACGATCGATGTAAAGAACGACGCTCCAGAGAATTTGCTCGATGACTTTTTGAGAGGCAAAGGCGATCGCAAATCCTCCCACTCCCAAACTGGCAACTAGACCAATCACATTAAATTGATGAGCTTGAGCAAAGCAAAAAACAATAATCAGAACAATAAAAACCTTGGTCAAAAACTTTCCCAGCGTTATCAGTTCGGTATTGATTTTGCTTTCATCTTCGAGTGCCGCTCCTAACAAGTACCGATCGAAGAGTTTTTCAAAGAGTCTGAATCCTAGCAACGTGGTACTAAAAGCTAACAGTAAGCTCAAGGGAAATTCAAATAATATCAGCCAGGATGGTGTGGGAATAGCCAAAACCATCAGATCGATAACGATGGCAGCAATGACCCCAATTAACCAACCCTGAAATGGTTGAATCAGCGTCCTAAAAATTTCTTTAGATTCCACTGAATTAAACCGATGGGCAAGCGAATCCATGAGCTTTGGAAGCTTCACAGACGAAATCCCTCTAATCAGGATAATCATTAACAGAGAAATGAGACTCAGTAGCACCATCACAATTGCTGTGCTGGTGACAGTATCCGGCAGATTGATATTCAAGCTGAACACGGCGAGTGTGCGATCGAACATAGGCTACCTCTGAAACCCAATCAGTTGAGATCAATTACAGGACAAGGGGGTGATGACCATTAGCGGTTCGCTGACGGCTGAATGCTTACGTTAGTTCGATTAAATTCCACACCCTTTGAGTTGGTTGTCTAAGGTCGCGCCATAGGTGCCAAAACTCGGTCGAGAGGGGTAAATTTTCCCCAAGTCGAGTTGGTGTTTGATCGAGAGATTATCGCTTCCTAAAACCCCTTGGCGTTCTTTATAGCGCAATTGTACGCTCAAGCCAAACTGTCCTTGACTGGCTTCGACCCACAGTCGATCGAGAGTGCGCATATCTTCGCAGGAAAAATTATCCCGCGCTAAAGCTAATAATTTGCTGCGGGTTAATAAACTCGCAGATTCCCATTTTTTTTCGCTTAGTAAGTTTTGCAAGCGGGCGTAATAATCGGCTTTTTGGAACAAGACCAAAGCTTCTGATCGACTCAGAGAACCGATGGCGCGATCAGCATCTTGTTTGGCATCCTCGAACCGACCTTCGGCAATCGCTTGGCGTGCGGATTCTAAATAGAGTCGATCGACTTCGCGATCGCGTTCTACCAGTTCGACTCGTTCGATCGCAGTAACAATGCGTTCTCGATCATAGGTATTGCCGATGCGGTTTGCCGCTTGCCGAGCATCCTCCACCCGACCCGCAGCCAATGCCCGTTCCGCCTCCCGAAGGTAGGTTTCGTCCAACAACAGCGATTTCCCCCGTTCTTGCCAGTATGGGGTTGTGAGTTGACTGACGGCTTGGGGAACTTCGTCGTAGCGACCCGCATCGAAAGCAGCTTGGGCGGTTTCCCACCGTTGGGAATTCTCCTGCCACTCTCGATTCCATTTTTCCAGTGCTGTCCGTGCTTCCCCGACAATCGCGCTGGTTTCAGGAATGGTTTGAGTGAGGTTGGCGGCTACCTCGAAGCGACCGGATTCGTATTCTCGGGTCGCCCGATTTAACATTTGCCGCGACCACTCGTCGATGGACGATTGCCATTGCCCCGTATTCTCGAAAGGCTGACCGGGAATGGCTTGCAAGGCTTGTTGGAACCGCCCATGAGCCGCGAGTTTCTGGGCGCGATCGAACTGACAGCGATAGAACGCCAGTCGCGCTTCTGGAGGAAAACCCGCCGCCGCCGTGGCAGAGAACTCAGTCGTCGTACAATCCACCTCCCCAGATACACCCCACAGCGATCCCGACCCAATCCCGGTTTGTTGAGATTGAATGTAGATCGAATCGGCGATTGCCGCCCCCACCAATGCCACAGCAATCCCCGCGACCAGAAAGGCTTTGCGGGCGATAAAGGAAATCGGATCGAACTTCGGTGGGGTGGGTTTGCGGGGGGGATACTTCGAGGATGTCGGGTAGTATGGAGCAGGCGTTCGCACCGATAACACCGGAGAGGCAACCACTCGGGGAACCGTGGGTTTGGGGACGATCGATTTCGGTCGCGGATCGCTGCGACTGGGAAAGGGATCGCGTCCCCCCAACTGCATCGAGCGATCGCACCAGGGACAACTCCTCAAATGCTTGCCGTAGCGATGTTGGGAATTGGCGGTACAGGGGACGAGTTCTTTCTCCGCTGCCGATAGCGCATCCACCCACGCTACCGCACTGGGGCGCAGTTTCGGGCTGATATAACCCCCTTCAAAACACTCCCAAAAAAGCTGGCGCAGTTGGGGATGGAGCATCGAGAGTGGCGGGGCTAGGGGTTTGGGGCGGTAGGGGGAATTGGGGCGATAGGGGAAATGTCCGGCAGCGATGCGCGCTTCCTTGAGGGGGGGGTCGCCTTGTCCCATATACACGCCGTCAAAGGGGTGGGTTCCCTCCATCAGCAGTTGAAAAATTAACACCGCTAACCCAAAGCAATCGTGCTGCGGCGTGCGATCGACACTAGCAAAGGCTTCCCCTTGCAACTCCGGCGGGGTAAACTCCGGTTTGCCCACCGGACAGCGATAAATCGCCCCGTTGCGGCGATCGCGCACTTGAAACGAATCGGTATCGACTAGCGTCACCACGGCTCGAGGGGATACCAGAATATTCGACTCGTTGACATCGCCGATGGTGTAGCCGTTGGCGTGGATGGTAGCAATGGCGGCGGCTAAGTTGCGGGCGGTTCGGTGCAGGTAGAAGTAATCGAAAAACGGCATCTGCTGCCGCCGCGTTTTGGGATTGTAGACATCGTGGAGGGGACGCACCCGCGTCACGCGCCGCATGACAAAGCCGATAACCTCCGTGCTGTCGGGGGTTCGCAGTAATTCTAGGGGCCAGGCGATCGAGGTAGAGTTGCCGGGAGAATTGGCGTACATCGCCCGCAGTTTGCGATCGCGTTCTCCAGATCGTTGGGTTTCGTGGTAAACCTTGGCAACCACCCCAGGGTGTCCGGCAATGGCGTAGATTTTGCCCTCTCCCCCGCCGCCTAATTCGCTTCCCAGCGTAATCGATTGTCCGTTAGAAAGGCAGATCGCGCGCATAAGATCGGGTTCGATCGACTCGCTAAATGGAATGTTGAAGGATCGACCCTCAGATTGTACCAAATTCAGACTCTGGGGCGATCGAGTTATAGCAAAAGGCAGAGGGTTCCAGGGCAGAAGGTGAACCAGTCCGGTCTTGGGGAGCCATTGCGGTCTTGGGGTTTCCCCAAGTGGAGCAATTTCCCAAGACAAATGGAGCAAATGGCGTGTCTCCCCAAGTAGAGGAACTGGTGAACCCGAAGGGCATAAGAGATTTATACAATAATCCAAAATCCTCCTTCCTCTTTTGTCCAAAAAGGAAGAAGGATTTTATAAAAAATAGCGTTTTGAGGTCGAGCAGGTACACTCGAACTTAATGTTTGCGATTTATTGAGACTCGCTATAGCTTTTTTATGTTCGAGCGATCGTACCTACGCGAGAATCTTAATGGGTTCGATCTAAACAAAATCAGTAGAATCGATCGCCCATGCTGGTACGTTTTGCAAGGTAACGGTAAACCCATTCCCTACAATTTGAGTGTCGTTACCGATGGGAACGATTTGCAGCTTGTCGAACGATAAATTATCCAGCAAACCGATAACATCAAAACCATCTTGGAAGTCGGCAATAATATCATCACCGCTACCAGGACGGAACTCAAATCGATCGCTGTCAATTCCTCCAACTAAAGAATCATTACCGACATCTCCCCGTAAAACATCGCGTCCGGAACCGCCAATCAACGTATCATCGTGGTTGCCGCCAAACAGATAATCATTTCCTTGGTTTCCATCGATAAAATCGCTGTGGAGATTGCCGAAGATAAAATCATCTCCAGTGCCTCCTGCTAGCGTATCGGCTCCATTACCACCCAAAATTAAATCGTTGCCAGTATTTCCAATGGCAATATCGTCATCTTTCCCTGCAAACAGTACATCATGACCGTTGCCTCCGGACATCGTGTCATTGCCACCATTGCCAAACATGACATCGTTTCCTTCATCTCCCGTGAGAAAATCTTCGCCAGAATATCCAGCCATCAGGTCGTCTCCACCCGCACCGCAAAGGGTATCATTTCGGAAATCCCCGGTTATCAAATCCCCATCCTCGCTACCGCAGGTTTCCGGTGCGGGTTCGGGCAACACAATACTCAGATAACCCTGCTCGAAAGAGACATGAGTGGTGGGAGAGGGATTGTATTCGGGTTCCGATACCCATTCCCACTCCCCTTCCGGAGAAGCTGGGGGAGCAACAAAACCCGGTGCGGAAGTTGACGGAGGCGTCGAATCGACGGGAATAGGTGCGGGAGGTTGCACTGGGGGCAGGACAGAGGGATTGAGGTTGAAAATTTGCAAGCCCTGAGTCCAGTCTGCCACGTACGCCAAGTCCCCCAACACGCGCACGTCCCGTGCGTGACCGGGAGTATCAAAGGAGGTCGCCAAGGTGGGATTGGCAGGGTTGGAGATATCCAGAACTTGCACGCCGGATAGTTGGTCGGCGACGTAGGCTAAGTTTCCGACGATATTCACGTCTAGCGCCCAGTCTGGAGTATCGTAGGAACCCACCAAAGTCGGGTTTGCCGGATTGGAAACATCGAGAACTTGCAGTCCTGCCTCCCGGTCGGCAATGTAGGCGAAGTTGCCTACCAACTCTACATCCCAAGCGTAACCGGGAGTGTCGTAGGAACCGACTAAAGTGGGATTGGCGGGGTTGGAAATGTCGAGAACGTGTAGTCCGTGCGTGTAATCGGCAACGTAAGCCAAATTCCCCGCCAACTTCACGTCCCAAACTTGTCCGGGAGTATCGTACACTCCCACTTCAGTGATGTTTGCCGGATTGGAAATATCGAGAATTCGCAGTCCCTGAAACATATCGGCAACATAAGCCAAATTCCCGGCGATTTTGACTTCTAAAGCTTGACCGGGGGTGGCGTAGGAACCGAGGAGGGTGGGAGTGGCGGGGTTGGAGATATCGAGGATATGCACGCCGGAATCGTGGTCGGCAACGTAGGCGAGATTCCCTTCGATGGCGGTACTCCAAGCTTGACCGGGAGTATCGTAGGAACCGAGGAGGGTAGGAGTGGCGGGGTTGGAAATATCGACGATTTGCAAGCCGGAGTTGTAGTCGGCAACGTAAGCGATGTTGCCCACCACATTCACACCCAAGGAAAAATGGGGCGTATCGTAAGAGCCTTTGAATGCGACACCGAAGACGCCTGTATAACTTGCCTGGACGGTTGGAGAAAAAGCAACGGGACTGCGGGGAGTGCCGATGTGGGTGTCTAGGTTCCAGTTGCCGTTACCGACTATGGCAGCACTCGCGGCAATGTTGGCGCGAGTGAGGTGGTGGAGTTGGGACAGGAGTGGCGAGTGAGAAGCGGCGACTCGACAACCGTAGATGAGGAGGTCGGCATTGGGTGCGAGGGATGCCTGCCATTGGTGGATTTGAGTGCGGTAGAGAGCGAGGGTATCGGCGTTGAGGCGAGTATTGCCGAGGTAGAGGGTTCCGGGGTCTCCGTGGCAGACGAGGTGGAGAGTCTGGATATTCCGGCGGTTGGCTAAGGCGGTGCTGATTTGAGCGATGCCATCTTCGGCGGGATGGAGGATGACAACTTCAGCGTTGGGGATAACTCCGGCGGCAAGACTAGGGTAGTCGTCTAAGTTTGCATCGATGAAAACCAAGGTGTGAGTGGATATGGAGGTCGCGGGTTGAAGGGCGGACTGTTGGTGCTGGGAAGCTTGAGACATAAGTAACTCGTCCTGATTTCAATCTTAAACAACTTGCAGGCACAGAATTTCCGAGCGATCGCGCCGTAATTCTGATGTTTGTGACATTGAGATATTTCTATTAAAAGCCGATCGAATTGATTTTGACTTCAGTACGATCGCGGTTTTGCTATCCGGATCGATTTAAGTGAATATACGGTAGTCATATTGAAAGATTTAAGTTACTTGAAATATTCAAATTTATTAGTTCTTACGAATAAATACGCTGGAAATAAATGATTTTGGGCTAACATTACGCGATCGAGAGATAACTTACATCATTATGCCAAGATTGAGATGGGCGCATCTGTAGCGCGATCGCCCGATATTGACCTGATTCTCGCTCGCATAGCGACTCCAGAGGAGTATCGCCCGATCGAACTCAATCGCATAACTCGATCGCCGATCGGTCTTGAGTTTGTCCATTAAAAAACCAGAACCCAACTCAGCCAAATCGCATTTTGTTGGGTTCCACTCTATATTTCAACTGGTCAAATTGTGAGATCTGCCCGGAGGCGATCGGTTCTCGATCCAAAATTCCCTAGGATTTCAGAGGAAGAAACGCCCGCCTAACGTTCGATCGCCACATCCTACATCGTCAGCGATTGCGGGTCGGTTTCGATGAGCGTGGCTAAATCCTTCAAGAACGCCGCCGCATCTGCGCCGTAAATAATCCGGTGATCGCAGGTGATATTCACTTGCATTTGTCGGCGAACGCCCAGCATTCCCTCGTCGTTGGCAACCACTTGCGGGCGGGACGCACCGATCGCCAAAATCGAACCCTGACCGGGGGGTAGAATGGCATCGAAGCGATCGACCCCGAACATCCCCAAATTGGAGAGGGTAAACGTACCGCTATTGTACTCGTCCGGTTGTAACTGTTTGGCGCGGGCGCGGGCGACCAAATCCTGCCACGTCCGGGACATCGAATAGATATCGACGCGATCGGCATCTTTGAGCACCGGGGTAATCAAACCGCCGTCGGGCATGGCAACAGCGATCGACACGTTAATCGACGCCGGATAGCTAATGCCCTGTTCCGTGTAACTGGCATTGACGATCGGGTGTTTTTGCAGCGTCACCGCCACCGCTTTCGCCAGCAGTGCCGTAATCGTTACGCCTTTGGGCTTTAACTGTTTCGCCAGCTTATCTAAAGCATCGGTGGTGATGGTGTACCCGACGTGGAAGGTGGGAACCTGCAAACTCACCATCATATTGCGGACGACGGCTTGTTGCAGGGTGTTGAGGGGAACCACTTGACCGACCCGAACGCTGGACGCGGGCATCGGGGTGGGGGCGGCAACCGCAGGGGTAGCTTTGGGAATAACTGCCAAGGCGGGGGCGGGGGCAGCAGGTGCAGAGGGCGCTTTCCCGGCGGCAGCTTCCACATCTTCGGCAACGATGCGACCGTAGGGACCGCTGCCTTGGAGGGTTGCCAGATCCACTTTTAATTCTTTGGCTAATTTGCGGGCGCGAGGAGAGGCGACGAGGCGCTCGCTCCCACCCCGCGAGGGGGCTTCCGTTTGGGCGTGTCCGTTTTGCGTGGAGGTGGCAGGGGCGGCAGGGGCAGCCGCCGCAACGGGAGCTTCAGCTTTAGCGGTTTGGGCAGCCGCTTGTTGCTTGGCGGTTTCGATTTCGGCTTCAGTTTCGGCAAGTAGGGCGATCGCCTCGCCCACGGGAGCAACGCCGCCTTCGGGAACGACGATCGTCGCCAAATACCCTTCGTAGAAGGATTCGACATCCATATCCGCTTTATCGGACTCGACCACGACCACCGTTTCCCCTTTTTCCACCTTATCTCCCGGCGATTTCGTCCAGGAAACGATTTTTCCCTCGGTCATGGTGGAACTGAGGGCTGGCATGAAAATTTCGTGGATCATAGGGTGAATTACCGCCTAGACAACAACAAATCTTGATCGAGGTTAGCTATTCGCTGTTAGCCATTCGTCTGTGGATTGAGGTCTCGTTCGTCCCGATCGGGGTTGGATTGTCGGAGTTCGCTGTCCGCACCCGTATCCGAACGACTACCGCTATAGCCAACGCTCGATTGTACCACAACGTCAGTACGGGATAACACCGTTTCTGGTGAAGGCGAGCCGGGGAGGCAGGGGAAGAAGAACAGCGACTAGCGACTAGCCACTAGTCACTAGCCAAAGCGCCATGCTTCAAACTTCTCCGCGAATTTCGATCACTTCCCCATCTCGCAGCAAAATTTCTACTTGCATTTTTTGAATTAAGTTATCGCCTTGTTTTAGATAGAAGAAACTGTCGATCTGCCCTTGACTGACTTCTTGTTCGAGTTCCAACATTTGAACTTGTTGCAGTTGTTGCAAAATTTGATTCTTCTGCTCCAAGCGTTTGTTTTTTTCTTGAGCAATTTGCGCTTTCAGGCTTTCGAGTTGTTGCTGCGCTTGAGGACCGAGGGGTTTGAGACTTTGCTCCTCGAACTTGGCAATCATCTGCTGTCCTTGAATTTCGATTTGCTGCAACTGTGAGTCTAGCTGGTCGATTTGCAGTTGCAGTTGTTGTTTGGCTTCATCCTTCCAGCGTGGCGTGACGATCGCTTTGACAGAGATAGCACGTTTAACCAGAAGTTGAGAATTGGAGATATCCATAAAAAATTCCTAAGATAACAGTCGAAGCTTGTCGCTCCATCGATCGGGGAAGCATTCGCTCTTCGGGAGTCAGGTGAGTGAGAACTGCCGCATCCGAGATGAACGGAATGCGATACTCCTGCGGAGTCGCTACGTCCAAAGGACGGGCTATGCCAACGCGAGCGGTGCAGATTTCCCGACGCTGACTCCTAAATGCTTACTTTACAGGAACAGCGTCCCAAAACCGGAAATTTACTCAAACATCCCCGCCACGATCGCCCCGTACCGTTCCATGACCACGGGACGCTTGATTTTCAGCGTTTGAGTCATCATGCCATTCTCGATGGAAAAGGGTTCTTCAATTAAGCGAAACACGCCGATACGATCGTCGGCACGATATCCGGGACGGTTTTTCACTTCCCGCGCCAGTTCTTGGCGGAATAAGTTTTGCACGGCGGCACTGTCGAGATCGACGGGTATTCCTTGCTGAGTTGCCCAAACTTCCAGCGCCTCCAGATTGGGAACGATCAGCGCCCCCAGTTGTTTTTGGTCTTGTCCGACCACCATAATTTGGTCGATGTAGGGACTGCGAACGCAGGCATCTTCGATCGGTTGGGGTTCGATGTTTTCCCCGTTACTGAGAACGATGGTATCCTTAGCCCGACCCGTCAGCACCAAGTCGTAATTCCCCGTCAGCAATCCCAAATCTCCCGTATCGAACCAGCCTTCAGCGTCGATCGCCTTTTGAGTGGCTTCGGGGTTGCGGTAATACCCGCGCATGATTTGCGGTCCTTTGGCGAGGACTAACCCCCGTTCTCCTAGGGGTAAGGGTTTGCGGGTTTCGGGATCGACGATTTTCAGTGCCGTACCGTCGATCGGCTTTCCGGCAGAACCTTGCAGATTGTACCAATTCCGCCGCACGGTGAGCACGGGAGCGGTTTCCGTCAACCCGTATCCCACTAATAAATTCGCGCCGACGATCGCGAAAAAGTCATCGATGTGCTTAGCGAGGGAACCGCCGCCACTAATGAGAAACTTGATGCGTCCCCCCGTTGCCGATCGAACCTTATGGTAAACTAGCTTCTCTCCCAGCAGGTGCAACGGCAGCAGCGCCAGCTTTTTCACCGTGGCGCCCAACCGTTCTCCCCCCGACGGCGGCGGTTCGCTCAAACTCATTCCCTGACTGACGCGCCGCGCCTCCAGATAGCTGCGACTCGCCCCCACTAGGAAATTGACCAACTTTTGCTTGTTGGCAGGTTGCGATCGAAACTGTTTCTGCACCCCTTCGTAAATCGATTCCCACAAGCGGGGAACACCCACCATCAACTGCGGTCGAATCTCTTTGAGATCGGTTTTGAAATGGCGCAAATTGGTATACGTCATCGTACAACCGTGGGCGAAGATGAAATACTCGAAGGAGCGTTCGTAAACGTGCCAACTGGGGAGAATGCTGAGAACGCGATCGCCTGGTTCTGGGGGAAATACGGAACCATAGGCGCAAATTTGATGTAAGAGGTTCCCGTGGGTTAGCATCACCCCTTTGGGCTTACCCGTGGTTCCGGAAGTGTAAATTAAGGTGGCGAGGGTGTCTCGTTGGTGTTGGACGGGTTGCAGGGCGGCGTTAGCGCCAAGTTCCAGCAGTTGGGTATAGTTAAGGATTTTTAGGGAATTCCCCTCGGGAACGGTTTCGTCGGACAGCAATACCACCCAGGCAACGGGCTGTTCGGCGAAGGGAAATTCGCTCTGGGCCGTCGATCTCAGTTTTTGCAGCGTCGCCCAATTTTCCACCACCAATCCGGTACTGCCGCTCTGGCTGAGAATGTAGAGCAGTTCTTCACGATCGGCTCCTGACGATCGCACGGCATCCGCCCCTCCTGCCATCATAATCCCCTGGTCGGCAATCAGCCAGCGCGGGCTGTTGTCAGCAAACAGGGCAATGCGAGGGGGGTCGGAATCGTCGGGTGTTGAAGGGATGCCCAGCACTTGCAAACCCGCCGCAAATTGCTGGATTTTTTCTAGGAGTTGGGTGTAGTCGATGCGAACCGGGGGTTGTGCGTGGGGATCGTCTAAGGCGATAATTTGGGGAAACTTCCGCGCCGTTATCGACCAAATTTCGGGAACTGACTGTACGGAGCTATAGTCAATCGTCGTTTGCAGGTTCTGGCGTTCGTTGGCGGTTAACTGCCAAGCTTGGGGAGGTCGAGCAGAATTCATGGGTTTCGGGCTTAGCCTTCAAGTCTCAATCCACTTTAGTATCCAAGATAACCCGCAGAAAATGTGCCAGTTATAGGACAGTTGGCGATCTGACGGGAGAGCGATATTCACAAAGAGAGTCGCTGCGCGAGCGCGTTTCGGATGGCATGGTGTTTGTCAAGTCGAACTCGATACCGTTTTGAATAATTTAAAGAACTTTCAAAGAAGCTTGAAAAACTCTTATTAAAACCGATGGGGCGGTGGGGAACCTTTTCGATACACTAGAGTCTACAAAGTAAAAGACCCCACAGCACCGGAGCAAAGATGAAGTGAGGTTTTTCAAGCGAATAGTTAGTAAAACCGACTTAAGAGCCTATTTGACACCGCTGGCAATTCCAGCCGATCGAATAGGTCTTTAGGGGTCTCTAGTTAAATTTACATAATTTTCTACGAGCTTGTCATCCGTATTTTTTCGTAAATTCTGACGAACGTCCGGTAGACTTCTCCTCGATCGACCGGATTTGCACTTCCGCAGTTATACGAAACTCACATAGGAGCGTACCGCCGATCGCACGCAATTGTATGGAGCGATCAAGACATTGGCGATATAAAACTTTATGAAAGACTCGCTCGGGGTGGAAATTTTGCGTAATTTCCCAGATAGTCCGTCACTTTTTGAGGGAATTCGGACAGCGCTACGCCCATACATTAGGACAAACTTTTGTAGGGGCGTAGGCGCAGCCAGCGCGAAGAGCGCGTATGCCCGACAATTTTGTTTGCGAGACGACAAAGTTTATACAAATGCTTTGCCCAGCCGCCATGTCCTAACCTATATCCTGAATTTCCCGGCGCAACTGGGTTGCCCGTTTTGTGCCAAAATCCAGCAGTATTGCCTGGAACTCGGGCAGATTTTCGAGGAAGATGAGAAAAGTGGTTATCGGGATTATGGGACCCGGACAAGGCGCAAGAGACATCGATCGCCAAGTTGCCTACGAACTCGGTCGATCAATCGCCTTAGAAGGTTGGGTTTTGCTGACGGGAGGACGCAATGTCGGCGTGATGGAGGCGGCAAATCGAGGGGCAAAATCTGCCAATGGCTTGACCGTTGGGATTTTACCCGGAGCGGACGATCTCGGTATTTCCGAATTTGTGGATATCGCGATTTTTACCGATATGGGGAATGCCCGCAATAACATTAATATTCTTTCTAGCGATGTCGTCGTTGCTTGCGGGATGGGTGCGGGAACGGCGTCGGAAGTGGCGCTGGCACTGAAGTCAAATAAACCCGTACTTTTGCTGAATTGCGATCGCGCAAGCGACTCCCTTTGGGAGTATCGCCCCACTCAGATTTTTTTCCAACAACTTTCTCCGGAAAAGATAGAGGTTGCTCAAAGTGTTGAGGAGGCGATGACGATCGTTAAGCAAGTTTTGTCAGAAAACGGGATAGCAGTCAGCGATGAGCGATAAGAACTCACCTACGTGGTGCGTTTCGTACCTCCACGCACCCTACCCATTACCCTATTTAACCCGACACTTCCGCCGGAGTCCGAGATGCGGAATCGCCGTTGATTTCGGGGGTAGAATCGACTGGACTGACCGGGGGTTCCGGAAGGACGTTCAAACCCAATGCCGCGCGGACGAACCCTTTTAACAAGGGATGGGGAGAGTTGGGACGGGACTCGAATTCCGGGTGAAACTGAGTGGCGATAAAAAATGGGTGGTCGGTGAGTTCGATAATTTCCACCAAACGACCGTCGGGAGAAGTGCCGCTGACGACGAACCCGCTTTCTGTAAATAGGGTGCGATAGGCGTTGTTGAACTCATAGCGGTGGCGGTGACGCTCGTAAATCACCTCTTTTTGATAGAGTTGGTGGGTGAGGGTGTCGGGGGCGATGCGACAGGGGTAGAGTCCCAAGCGCATGGTTCCGCCCAAATCGACGACATCTTCTTGTTCCGGCAACAGGTGGATGATGGGGTTGGGGGTGTCCGGATCGAACTCGGAACTGTTGGCAGCGTCCAATCCCGCGAGGTGTCGCGCCCATTCGATCGCCGCGCACTGCATTCCCAAACACAGCCCTAGAAAGGGAATTCGGCGTTCTCGCGCGTATTTCACCGCCGCCACTTTGCCATCAACCCCTCGAACTCCGAACCCGCCGGGAACGACCACGCCTTGCATTCCCTCGAGGTATTTTGCCGCACCGTTGGCTTCGATATCTTCCGAGTTGACCCAGTGTAAGTTAAGCTGGCTGTCGTTGGCGATCGCCCCGTGACGCAAGGCTTCCACCACTGAAAGGTAAGCATCGGTAAGTTGGATGTATTTACCGACGATCGCCACATTTATCTCTCGACTGGGATGGTACAATCGATCAACCAAAGTCTTCCACTGGCTTAAATCCGGAGCGCGCCGTTCCAATCCCAACAACTCCAATGCCGCCTCCGCCAAGCCTTCCTGTTCCAGAATCAACGGCACTTCGTAGATACTTTGGGCATCGCGAGAAGTAATGACGCAATCGACGGGAACGTCGCAAAATTCCGATAGCTTTTCTTTGAGTCCCATCGGCAACGGACGATCGCACCGACAGACTAAAATATCCGGTTGAATCCCGATCGATCGCAACTCCTTGACCGAATGCTGGGTGGGTTTGGTTTTCATTTCCCCAGCGGCAGGAATCCACGGCATTAAGGTAACGTGAACGTAGGCGAGGTTATTTCGCCCCACATCCTTGCGAAACTGGCGGATTGCCTCCAAAAACGGCAGCGATTCGATATCGCCGACGGTTCCCCCAATCTCGGTAATCACCACGTCGGGGTTGGTATCGCGGGCAACGCGATGAATGCGCTCGCGAATTTCTTCGGTAATATGGGGGATCACCTGCACCGTTCCCCCTTGGTAGTCCCCTCGGCGTTCTTTATTAATCACCGCTTGGTAAATCGATCCCGTAGTGACGCTGTTGAGGCGCGACATGGAGGTGTCGGTAAACCGTTCGTAGTGTCCCAAGTCCAAGTCCGTTTCCGCACCGTCTTGGGTGACGAATACTTCCCCGTGTTGGTAGGGACTCATGGTTCCGGGATCGACGTTGATGTAGGGGTCGAGCTTCAGAATCGAAACGGAGTAGTTGCGCGACTTGAGCAATCGTCCCAAACTGGCGGCGACAATGCCTTTACCAATACTGGAGACCACCCCACCCGTCACGAAGATAAACTTGGTCATTTCCCTGCGCTTCTGTGCGATTACGTTAGAAGTGTAGAGGTTTCATCCCCCATCTTTCAAGTGGGGGATGAAACCAACAAGCGACTGAAGTCGCCTTCTCAAATCCCAAGAAAAACCTCCGGAATCATCTACCGTCTTCAGTTTGTTTGTGCTAAGATTAATAAATTTTACGCCAAACTTTGCGGATTAACAATGCTGGTATTGGAGGTAAAACTAAAAGGTAAAGATTGGCAGTTCAACGCCTTGGATCGGGCAATTCGGACTGCTTTGTTTATCCGCAATAGTTGTCTTCGTTACTGGATTGTGCCACAGGATGTCTCTCGGATTGGCGATCGGGAAGTTGGGGAAAGAGGGTGATGGGGTGATGGGAAGATGATCGACGATTCCCATCCCCCGCAACGGCGGCATCTATGATAAACCAGAAATAGGCTCGTCCGCGAGTCAATTCATTCAATATTCAGCCTGCAAATTCTTCAGTATTTCTTCGGGAAAGTTCGGATCGATCGGGCTAAACCTCAGTAATTTTAAGTAGGTTTTCCAACTAACAATGATGACCGATCTAGCCATCCTCAATAAGTGGTAAATCTTTCGATAGATTTGTAGGGGAAATCCCCCCGTGGTTGCCCCGTCATAACCGGGACACGGGGGCGATTCCCCTACAGGTGTTGACGAATGAATTAGGATTGCTATAGTCCAACGCCGTATCGATCGCCCATTTTCACGTTTGCGATATCCCTCTCTCTCATGAAATCTTCGAGTTCGATCGTTTTTCCCCTTGCCCTGTTGCTACTGTGCCATCCGGACTGGACGGCTCCAACTTGGGCGCAAATCGTGCCGGATACCACGCTCCCAGTGAATTCCCAAGTCCAATTAGACGGCAATACTTGGGCGATCGAAGGGGGAACCACAGCCGGAGGGAATTTATTTCACAGCTTCGATCAATTCGACATTCCTACGGGTGCAGAAGCTTTTTTTAACAATTCTTTGAGTATCGAAAATATTATTACCCGCGTGACCGGGGGACAACTTTCGACGATCGACGGGTTAATTCGCGCCAACGGAACCGCCAGTTTATTTCTGCTCAACCCCAACGGCATCGTCTTCGGACCCAACGCTCGCTTGGACATCGGCGGGTCGTTTTTCGGGAGTACGGCTGACAGCATCGAGTTTGCCGACGGCAGCCAATTTAGCGCCACCGAAAATGGGGCAGGCACGGGGACACTGCCCCTACTGACCATTAACGTTCCCATCGGCTTGCAATTCGGCACCAATCCGGGAACGATTCGGGTGGAAGGCAACGGTCACAATGTCCGTCTCTCCTCGTTTGTGTCCCCATTGGTGCGGGGAAATTCCACCGCAAGCTGGAGCGTCAAACCCGGTCAAACTCTGGCTTTCGTGGGGGGCGATCTGGTTTTTGAGGGGGGAGTTGCTACCGCTGACAGTGGGCGAATCGAATTGGGGAGTGCTGCCGGAGGACGAGTGGGTCTGAGTTCGACCCCATCGGGTTGGCAACTGGACTATACCGACGTTCCCGCCTTTGGAGATATTCGCCTTCAAGAGCGATCGCTCGTCGATGCCAGTGGTTTGGGAAGCGGATCGATTCAGGTGCGAGGACGCAATATTTCCTTAGAAGACGGATCGGCAATTATCGTGCAAAATCTAGGGACACAGGCGGCGGGAGGGATTCGGGCGATCGCCTCCCAATCGCTAGAAATGGTGGGCAACGTGCCAGCGGGAATCATCCCCAATACCATCCGCACGGAAACCCTCGGTTCCGGTCGCGGCGGGGATATCGATGTATCAGCCCGACGACTGGCGATCCGGGACGGCGGGATGATTTCCGCAAGGACGTTTAGCGACGCACCTGGAGGCAGTAGCATGGTTCGAGCCTCAGATTCCGTCGAACTGCGGGGTGTTGCCACCGATCCGACTTTTAACAGTACGGTGAACGCCCTGGCGTTCGGCAACGGTCGTGCTGGGGATTTCAGCATCTCGACCGGACGATTCGCGGTAACGGATGGTGGGGTCGCCGCTACGGTCAATTTTGGCGCGGGAGACGGCGGAAATGCCACGATTCGGGCGGACTCCATCGAACTGGTCGGCGTTGTCCCCGGCATATTCACGCCGAGTTTAGTCGGTTCTTCGACGATCGGCACGGGAAATGGGGGAAATTTAACGATCGATACCGCCCGTTTGACCGTGCGCGATGGCGGGCGAGTGGACGCTTCGACGGTGGGACCTGGCAATGCTGGGAGCGTGACGATCCTCGCCCGAGAGTCGATAACGGTTAGCGGAACCGTTCCGGGTTCGATCAATCCCAGCTTACTTACCTCCAGTGCCAATATTGTTGACCGAAAATTTTGGGTTTCAAGCCCCGTCCTTCTAGGACGGCTTTTTGTGATTCAATCCGGATTAGTGCATCGAAATCGCGTCTAATTAAATTAGA
>DVED01000094.1 GCA_015295945.1 Oscillatoriales cyanobacterium M59_W2019_021
CCAATGATACTAGAGACGATCGACAGAACGATCGCCCCAAAAAAGGCTGCCCAAAATCCACTCACCACAAATCCGGCGGGGGAAAGATAGGCAACCAAGGAAAAGACGATCGCGTTAATCACTAACAGAAATAACCCCAAACTGAGAATCGTCAGAGGTAGCGTAAACAGTACCAAAATCGGACGGACGATCGCGTTAACCAATCCCATCACGATCGCCGCCACTGCCGCCACCCCAAAACTACTAATCTCGATTCCCGGCACGAGCTTTGCAGTGACAATTAAAGACACCGCCGATACCAACCAAGTTAATAGGAAATTTAACATCGGTAAAGGTAATGGGTAATTGGTAATTGGTGGAAATTAAGACGTTTCTGCCAAACTTTTAACCACTAGCTACTAGCTACTAGCCTTAAAATTCAACCAATCTTGAGGTTTCAAGAACGTGTCGTACAACTCGGCTTCGGGGGTTCCGGGTTCGGGTTGGTAGGCATATTCCCAGCGAACGAGGGGGGGGAGAGACATCAGGATCGATTCGGTGCGTCCGTTGGTTTGCAAGCCGAAAATCGTGCCGCGATCGTACACCAAGTTAAACTCGACATAGCGACCCCGACGGTATAGCTGGAAATTCCGCTCCCGTTCCCCATATTCGGTATCCCGGCGGCGTTGGACGATCGGTTCGTAGGCGGGGATAAAGGCGCGACCGCAAGACTGAACGAAGGCGAATAAATCTTCCCAGGAGCGATCTCCTGCATCTCCAACCTCTTGGCTGTACCGTGCCGCTTCACCTTGGGAATCGGGACCGCGATACAACTCACCCCGACCGTCTTGGTAATCGAAGAATAACCCGCCGACACCGCGCGTTTCGTTGCGGTGTTTCAGATAGAAATATTCATCGCACCAGCGTTTGAAGACATTGTAATATTCGTCGTGGTGGCGATCGCACGCTTGCTTCAGGGTGCGGTGAAAATGCGCCGCATCTTCGGCAAAGGGATAGTACGGCGTCAAATCCGCACCGCCGCCGAACCACCACACCGGACCCGCCTCAAAGTAGCGATAGTTGAGGTGAACCGTAGGAATGTAGGGACTGCGGGGGTGCAACACCATCGAGGTTCCCGTAGCGTAGAACCCGTGTCCGGCAGCTTCGGGACGTTGCTGCAAAATCGACGGCGGCAAGTGCGAACCGTAAACTTCCGAAAAATTGACGCCACCTTGCTCGAATATATTGCCTTCCTGCATGACGCGCGATCGACCGCCGCCACCTTCGGCACGCTCCCAGGTATCCTCTCTAAAGCGACCCTTACCGTCAATTCGTTCTAAGGCTTGGCAAATTTCGTCTTGAAGCTGGCGCATGAACTGGCTGACTCTCGCTTGCGAGTCAGTTGGCGGTAGAGCGTGGGTGGTTTTATCGGGAATTGTCGGTGTGGCAATCATTGACAAACTGAAAATGTTAAATTTTGCATCACTCGCGAGCCGATCGCGACTCGACGGGGAAAGTCAGGCATCTGGCAGCTTAGTATAAGCCAGTACATTCGTCCAAAAAAATCATAGGGGACTTCGATCGGATTTACGCGATAGTTTAAAAATGTACACTTTTGACAATAAAACGATACATTTAATAGAGTACCGTCAAGCATAAGGGTGACCAGCGCCAGGAGGTTTCAAGTGGAGGATACCATCCCCAACACACTCGATCGCCAATCCGTTCTACAGGTATTGCGACCGGTGCAAGATCCCGAACTCCAAAAGAGTTTAGTGGAATTAAACATGATCCGCAACGTCAGCATTGAGGGAGGCACGGTTAACTTTACCCTCGTGTTGACCACACCCGCCTGTCCCCTACGCGAGTTCATCGTCGAAGATTGCCAGCGTGCCGTGCGGCAACTCCCCGGCGTCGAAGCGGTTAACGTGGAAGTTACTGCCGAAACCCCCAAACAAGCGTCATTGCCCGACAGGCAAGGCATCGACGGCGTGAAAAATATCGTTGCCATTTCTAGCGGTAAAGGCGGCGTCGGCAAAACCAGCGTTGCCGTCAACGTTGCCGTAGCTCTGGCACAAGCGGGTGCTAAAGTCGGACTCCTGGACGCCGATATCTACGGACCCAACGGACCGAACATGATGGGACTCGCCGACGCACAAGTGATGGTGCAAAATGCCCCCGACGGCAAAGAAGTCCTCGAACCCGCCTTCAACCACGGCGTTAAATTGGTGTCCATGGCATTTCTGATCGACAAAGACCAACCCGTAATTTGGCGCGGTCCGATGCTCAACGGCGTCATTCGCCAGTTTCTTTATCAAGTGCAGTGGGGCGAACTCGACTACCTGATTGTCGATATGCCGCCGGGAACGGGAGACGCGCAACTCACCCTCGCTCAAGCTGTCCCCATGGCAGGTGCAGTCATCGTGACGACTCCGCAAACCGTGGCGTTGTTAGATTCTCGCAAAGGCTTAAAGATGTTCCAACAACTGGGGGTTCCGGTATTGGGCATCGTCGAAAATATGAGTTATTTTATCCCGCCGGATATAAGCGATCGCCAATATGATATTTTTGGCTCCGGTGGTGGCGAAAAAACCGCGCAGGAATTAGGCGTTCCCCTCCTCGGTCGAATTCCCTTAGAAATTCCCCTGCGAGAAGGCGGTGACGAAGGCATTCCCATCGTCGTTTCCCAACCCGAATCCGCCTCTGCCAAAGAGCTAACTGCCGTCGCCCAACGCATCGCCGGAAAAGTCTCCGTCGTCGCTCTTACCGGTAAGAGTCATTAGTCATTAGTCATTAGGGGTTTGGGGTTTGGGGTTTGGGGTTTGTAGGGTGTGTTCAGGCACGAAACGCACCATTACCCATTACCCATTACCCAATTACCCATTACCAATCACCCATTTTTATGCTTCGCAACTCCATTTTAGGAATGCGCCTCCGATACTGGCTGCAACCTTGGCAACAGATTGACTGGTTGCTGTTGCTGTTAACCATCGGTTTGACGGTTTTAGCCGGAATCGAAATCCGCAGTACCCTCCTCAATCAAGATTTGACCGATTACTGGTGGCAACACTTGTTGTTGGGAGGTTTTGGCGTAGCTGTCGCCATGATGCTCGCCCGTTGGCGTTACGAAATGCTCCTGCAATGGAAGTGGATTGTCTACGGGTTAACCAATGCTTCCTTGATTGCCGTCAAGATATTTGGAACGACAGCAAAGGGGGCGCAAAGCTGGATTCCCATCGGTGGTTTCCACGTTCAGCCTTCTGAATTTGCCAAAGTGGGCGTCATTATCACCCTGGCAGCATTGCTAGAAAAGCGCACGGCGTCTACGCTTCCCAGTGTCATCAAAACCCTGGTGGTGACAGCCGTTCCTTGGGCATTAGTCTTCATCCAACCGGATTTGGGAACCTCTCTGGTTTTTGGCGCAATTACGTTGGGAATGCTCTACTGGGCAAATGCTAACCCCGGTTGGTTGGTGTTGATGGTTTCGCCTTTAGTCTCGGCAATTTTGTTTAGCACCTTGATGCCTGCTTGGTGGGTGTGGGTAGTGGCAATGGGTTTAATCGGTTGGCTGACGCTGCCGAAGCGTTGGTTGGGTGGCGGTTTGGCATTGGGAGTCAACTTGCTATTTGGTAAATTGGGGCAAGTGATGTGGGGCTTGCTCAAAGATTATCAAAAAGATCGAATTACCCTATTTCTCGATCCGGAAAAAGATCCCCTTGGCGGTGGATATCATTTGATTCAATCGCGAATTGCCATCGGTTCTGGAGAATTGTGGGGCAGAGGACTTTACCAAGGCACGCAAACCCAAGGCGGTTTTATCCCAGAACAGCATACCGACTTTATTTTCTCGGCAGTGGGAGAAGAGTTGGGTTTTATCGGCTGTATTGCGGTTTTAATTGCCTTTTGGTTGATTTGTTTGCGATTGGTGATTGTTGCCCAAACGGCAAAGGATAACTTCGGATCTTTGTTAGCAATTGGCGTGCTGTCGATGATCGTGTTTCAGGCAGTTGTGAATATCGGCATGACCATCGGACTGGCTCCGATTACGGGTATTCCGTTACCTTGGCTCAGTTACGGGCGATCGTCTTTGCTGACCAATTTTATCGCGATCGGTTTAGTTGAATCGGTAGTCAATCACCGACAGCGGTTTCGTTTTTAGAACTTTTCCCCCTCAAACTCGGGCAAAACCGTCGATCGAGTTGATTTCATTTGCCGAACCATCCCAGAACAAACTAAAGGTTCCGTTAGTATTATCCCCCAAAGAACTCGGGACGAATTTGGCGATGTCGTTTTCATCTCCACTTAAACTGGTGACGGAGAATGCGCCATCGGTACTGAAATGGATATGACCGTTCGGGTCGATCCAAACCGCGTCCACATCTTCGCTGCTGGTAGTACTTAAATCCACATCCGAGCCGTCGAAATACATCGACCACGTGCCGCTGGTCGATGCGCCTAATGTGGTGGGATCGAATGCGAATAAGTCTTCATCCTGACCGGAAATCCCCCCAGCATTGAAAGATCCTCGCGTACTCACTACCAAACGACCGTCCGGAGCAAACCCGATCGCATCGATATCCTCGTTGTCGGTATCCAAACCCACATCGGAACCGTCGAAGTACCATTCGTACGTCCCTGCCGTGGTTTCTCCCGTTGCCGTAGGGACGAAGCGGACAATATCAGAATCCTCGATCGCCCCCAGAGTGGGAATCGTCGTCGCCCGATCAACGCTCAGTAAGATGCTACCATCCGGGTTGATATAAAGCGCATCGAGATCGAGATTGGTGGCAGTCAATCCCACATCCGAACCGTCGAAATACTTCCACCAATTTCCCGTCAGCGAATCGTACGCCAACACATCTTCATCGGCAAACAAAACGCCACCGACGCTGCCACTGTTATTGGAACTGAGAAAATACGTCGATTGTGGATTCAAAGCCACCACGCTGACATCATCGATCGAACTCAATTCGCTATCGTCAGCCGTCAGCCGCAGTTGGTAGGTTCCCGGAGCGGAAAAACTGGCAGTGGTATCCGCCGCATTGGCAGGGGTAAACGTCACCGTTCCGACACCGCTGACTTTGCTCCACGAGATCGTCACGTTATTGGGAGGACCGGGGAGTCCGTCGTCGGATACCGTGCCATCGAGGCTGGCATCGGCTAAAACGACGAGATCCGCTCCGGCATTGACAACCGGAGGCTGATTGGTAAGTGCAAACGAAAATTCGTAGACCTTGCCATCGTTTTCATTGGGATCGGCATTGTTATCTACGCCGCGATCGACAATATAAAGACTCTTCGCCCCCGGTACGATACTGTTCGCACCGATAGCCAGTCCGGCAGGCTTAACAGCATTGGCTGCTGAGGTATCAAAAATCTGCACCAGCGAGCCGCTAGTCGTCACCTCGGCAACAACGTTGTTGGGATGACCTTGCAAGTAAAGATTACCGCTCTCGGGAGCGTATTCGACGCCTTCGGGATCGATAATGCCGAGACTTTCCGTATCGAACTGACTGACGAGCGTCCCGCTGGTGGTAAATCGATAAACTTCGGAATTGACCCCATCGACAACAAACAGGTTGTCGCCACCAAAGGCGACTCCCTCCGGATCGAAACTGCCAAACGATCGCGTGCTAAACGAACCGACAACCGTGTCGTCAGCAGACCCATAGAGTCCATCGCCACCGGGAATCACTTCAAAAATTCGATCGGCACTATCGTCGGAGACGAACAGGTGTCCGTTAGCTGGATTGAGATCGACTCCCGTGGGTTCGTTGGTGTAGGCAATACCGCTTCCCGTTCGGCTGAGAGTTCCGGAGAGGGACATCTCAAAGTAGTTATCTCCGGTAAAGAGGGTGGGAATTTCGTTGACTTCGCCGTCGGCAATCAAAAATCGATGGCTTCCAGATGGGGTATTCGCCGGATCGAGGTAGGCAATCCCCGAGGGGTCGGGACTGGGGGGATCGAACTGCGAGGTATCAATAGTGCGAACGTAGTAGAGTTGCGCGTTGGCGGAGGCGAGAGCGGTGGTGATGAAGGATAACTCGACGATGCCAGCGGAGTTGGCACCGCTATCGGCAACGTACAAACTCTGTTCTTGGGGGTTGTCCGTGCGATCGCCGCTAGGGGCAAAAGTCAACCCTTGAGGATTTTTTAAATTAAACCGCGAAACATCTCGAGTATTAACAACTTGACCGGTTTGGCTCAGTTCGTACAGTGTTTTTTGAGACGGACTCAACAGGTGCAGGTTGCCCGTTGCCGCCTCGAAGGCAATCCCTCGAGGACTGGCGATATGACCGGGTAGCGGAATCTGGGAAATGCTTGCCGTTGCGATATCTAACGTGCCATTGGCTGCGGGCTGAAGGCGAACGATCTTTTTCCCCTGGCTATCGAGGAAAAATAAGTCTCCATTGGTGGGATTGACGGTAATTCCTTGGGGATCTTGAATGCCCAAGGATTTGGGTTTCAGTTTGAGTTTTGTCGCGTCTAGATTGCCGTCTGCGTTGGCAGAAACTTCTACCAATTGGTTGTTCTTCGAGTTCCAGCCAATCCAACGATTGAATTTGGGATCGAAGACGGTATTAATCGGGTTGTCGATGACTGCGGCAATTTTATCGGAACCGGGAAGCGGGTCTCGATCTAATGTCACGCTGGAAAGTTCTGACTGAAACCGATTTGGCTGTGCGGGCAACAGAATTAATTTATTCGCTTTGGGCGAGTAAGCTAATCCAGCGGGTTGTGGAACTCTCCCATCGTCGAACACATCGTCAAAATTTCCAGCCTCGCGGGCGAACGGCACTCGAGATGCGGTTGCCGGGAGTGCTTTTCTGAAGCGTTGGGAAACTTCAGACTGCTGTCCTTCTAAACTTGCCATAGCGATGTACTCCCGATCGATTGAAGGGGGTGAGGTTTTTAGCTTTTGAGGGCGGACTGGATGAATTGACCCGCCAACGGTGTCTGACCGTTGGATGTTCGCGGGCGTGCGAGGTTCGGCTCAACACGCTCGACTTCTAGCCCCAAGAGGTTCGATCGACCTGAAGTTGGGAGATCGAGAATCTAGCTAGGTAGAGAGGCAACGGAAGCCGATCGCCCTCTCTTTCCCCGCACATGTCATCTGTCAGCCCAGAATGGGAGTCAGAAGGAGCGTGAGTTTGGGGCGATGAGGTCTCGATCGAAGCTGCTCTTACATCCGTTATAGACAAGGTTTTTGAATTCCGTGCAAACTTGTAATTTTTTTTAAAAAATTTAACTAAAGTTGCGGTATTTGCGTAGAAAAGTCAGATCTCCACATCAATCAAAACCCCCATTAACAGAGTTGGGTAAAAGACTTTAAGGAATTAACCTCACTTTACCAAAGCTTGACTTTTAAAGTACGTAAATTTACGTAAATATTGTAGACAGCCTTAAAATTGAATGCCATAATCTCAGTGGTAACACTGAAAAACCAATCGAATGCCGATCGACGGGTTGTCCATTTCCTCTCTACCAAGATCCACGCGAGCCAACGGATTCAACCCAATCACCGAGGCGGATCGTCCATTCAATCGAAAAGCGCTCCCATCCCAGAGATCGAAGCGAGATCGAGGATTGACAGTGCATCGAAAATCGATCCGATCTCAGACAAGGTGTATCTTTCTGGAACTCTAAAGCTGGCGCGAGCCAGTACTGCGTGCCAGCCCGCGTATTTTAGTGCCAAGGTTTTCGGGAACATCTTCCAGAGTAAACCCTGCTCCAGATCGAATGGCTCCAACACACCTTTACCCCTCAATCGACCATGAATAACTTTAAGGTAAGTCTCGCGCCCACGCTGTTCAAAGTCCTGGTTTCATCTGCTGCCACATTGGGGTTAGGACTATTCTGGGCAGACAACAGTTGGGCGGCATCTTTCGATCGTACCCATACCTTTCTCAACCCCGATCCCGAGATCGGTCTGTTCGGCGAATCGGTATCCATTTCGGGGAATTTGGCGCTGGTGGGGGCGGCGGGGGACGAATCCGATCGCGGGGTTGCCTACCTTTTCGATACCACGACGGGCGATCGACTCCAGACCTTCGTCAATCCGTTTGCTGTAGAGGGCGATCGATTTGGCGCTGCCGTCGCCCTCTCTGGCAATAACGTCTTAGTGGGCGCGTCTTCCGAAAATGCTAACGTCAGTAACGGCGGCATGGCGTACTTATTCGATACTGCCGGAAATCTGTTACAAACCTTTGCCCCCCCATCGGGATCGGATGATAACGATTTCGGTAGCACCGTGTCCCTCTTCGGCAATACGGCTCTGATCGGCTCTCCCTACAGCGATCGCGGTGCGTCCAACGGCGGTGCGGCGTACCTCTTCGATATCGCTACGGGAAACCTCCTCCACGAATTTCTCGATCCGACGCCAACCCCAGGCGACCTTTTCGGAAATTCGGTGGCGGTATCCGGAGATCGCGCACTCATCGGTGCGTTTTTGGACGATACGGACGCTAATAATAGCGGTGCGGCGTACCTCTTCGATACCATCACGGGGAACTTAGTCCATACCTTCTCCAATCCCACCATTAACGCTAGCGATCTGTTCGGCAGTGCGGTGGCAATGGATGGCAATAACGTGCTGATTAGCGCGCGCCTCGACGACGAAGGGGGAAGCAACACCGGGACGGCGTACTTGTTCGACGCCGAGACGGGCAACTTGCGGCATACCTTCGCCAATCCCACTCCCGATTCTTGGGATGTTTTCGGCGTTTCTCTAGCTCTTTCCGGCGATAACGTCCTGGTGGCTGCCAGTGCCGACGATGAAGGGGGTGACAATAGCGGCGTCGTGCATCTCTTCGATGCCGCCACGGGAAATTGGGTGCAGACGATTGCCAATCCCACCCCCGCAGAAGGGGATTTATTCGGCAATGCGGTGGCAATTGACGGCAATCGGGCGATCGTCGGGGCATATGGCGACGATGACGGCGGCGCGAATACTGGCGCAGCGCATATCTTCGAGACCCGTAGCAATTCCACCACCATTCCCGAACCCAGTTCCCTATTAGGTTTAGCGGCGATCGGTTTTGGCTTCTTCAAATTGGGCAGCAAGCGAGGCTAGTCATTGGTCATTGGTCATTGGTCATTGGTCATTTGGGGTTGGCACAGGGACACAACCCCTACCCAACTCACTGCAAACTGGCGAAAAAACCATCCCAATTTTGGGAATCTCGATCCTGGGTTTCGGCTTCTTTAACCTCAAAGGTGGCATTCACCACTTGGGGATTTTCGATCGCCCGCACGCACAATTCGGCAATATCGTCTCGACTGCATTTCCCCTTAATCGTATCGCCGCGATCGGCAATTAAGACTTTACCGCCCGGTTCTTCCGTCAAGGCGCACGGTCTTACGATCGCGTAGGGAATGCCGCTGTCTCGCACGCTCTCTTCCCCGCGCAACTTCCAAGTCAAAATTCCCCCCAACTGGTCGTTCAAGCGCACGGCAGGAGGTTCTTCTTCCAAATTCAAACCCGGTTTCCCCGGACGAGTCACCCCCGCCGAACTCACCATCACGAACTGAGGCAAAAGGCGATCGCTATAGGTTTGAATCGACTCGATTTGCAGTTGGAAGAAACCCGGCGAAAAGTCCGGATTGAGTTCGCCATCGTACTCGAATTTACTCAACATCAACTGAAGAGACGTCACCCGACTGGAATCGAAAGGCGGATAATCTTTCAGGGTTTTGGCGCGAAAGACCGGAATCAAATCCGCAAACGGAATCCGCACCGTCGTCCAAGTGTTATAGACCGTTTTGAAGGAATAGCAATACCCGACACCATCCCATTTTTCCTCGCTGCGGATGATGAATTTATAGCGTTTGCCATCTCCCTTCACTCGCAATTCAATGCCTTCGTAGGCGGACAGATCGAGCGGAACCTCGAAGTTGCGCGTGCGAACGGAGGCAAATCCGCCGGAATTTGCCGTGGATACATTGCCGCTAAAAAGTGCTGCATCCGACATCAACCGAATGGAACTCTCGCTAACGCCTCCCATGACTACATCGTCCACCACGCCCCAAATGCGAGCGATTTCTTCCGAGGGTTGGGTAAAGTCAAAGATCGATCGCTGGTTCCGCGCCCGTTTGAGATAGGGGGTTGCCGCTTTGACTAAGTTCTGAACGCCCCGATACTCGATATATTCCGGCGTTTCCACCACTTCCGGCAGATAAAATTTGATGCCTTGGTAATATTTTTCGCGGTTGGGCGTGTCGCCTTCGATGGGTTGCACGCGCGTTCCCGTACAGCAGATTACCGCGCGGATGTCTTTGAAAACCTCTGTGTTTAGGGTTTCGGGGAGCGTGAGGTCGGCTTCCACCAATTCTACGTCGTTCCCCAAGGTTTCCCGTCCCCGCTTGGCATCTCGCACTAAGGCGCGTACGGCATACCCGCGCTGTTGGAGTTGCCGAACGACGCGCTTGCCGACGCCTCCTGTCGCCCCAGCCACGAGGACGACTCCGGAAGCAGGAGCTTTAGCTGGGGGTTGATTCATCGATCGAACTCCTAAAAGCTTCTGGAACCCTTTCAACTGACTGACGAAAGGGATGACGTCAAAGAACTGGAGGGTTTGCCAAAACCGACCCAGATCCCATCGAACTCGATTGGATTGTGTCACAGTTATATCCTCACAATAGGCGATCGTTTTTGTTTTGTTCTTCTATTGTAAAGAATTGTTAATATTCCGGCGATCGGAAGACCGTATAGCCGGAGTTCAGGTATCAAGTCATAAGTGGGAATTGGCTGACTTTAACTGTCGGATGCGTTGAACGAAGCGCACCATTACCCATTACCCACTACCATTTAAGCAAGTTAAACTGTTCCATATCCACCGTTGCCCGGTTGCGGTAGATTGCCAAGACGATCGCCAAACCCACTGCTGCTTCTGCTGCTGCAATGGTAATCACAAATACAGAGAAAATTTGACCCTTAATGCCCGTGGGATCGAGATAATTGGAAAATGCCATCAAATTGAGATTGACCGCATTGAGGAGTAACTCGATCGACATCAAAACGCGCACGGCATTGCGGCTGGTAATTAACCCGTAAATGCCAATACAAAAGATGGCAGCGGCAATTAATAAATAATACTGAAGTTGGAGTTCCATAGATTTAATTTGAGAAGTGTCGATTTCGAGAAAAGTTCTTTGCCAGTTATATAGCGTTTCTCAATTGAATAGGGTACGTTCGATTCACCGAAATTGTAGGGGCGAATAGCTTTTCCCTGCCCGGTAACCGCACCCACCTGGAAATTGCTATATAGCGGTAATGGGTAACTGCCGGAAAACGGAAAATGGGGAACCCATTACCTATTACCCATTACCCATTACCTCTTCTAATTCTGAGAAGAATCGCTCGAAGATCCCACCACTTCACGAGGGCGTTCGGGCAACTTAAAGACCAATTCCTTCTCAGTTTCGGGCAGCGTATCTTCGACAATAAAATCGCGACGCGCCAGGACGATCGAACCGATCATGGCGATCAACAACAACACCGAGGCTAACTCGAACGGCAGCAAGAAATCGCTGAAGAAATGCTTGCCAATTCGCAGCGTGGTTTCTCCAATTGCCGGATGGGGCGAGATCGACCAACCCGTCGAAATCACCATCGTTCCCAACAGGGCAAACAATCCGACGCAAACCACTGCTGTTGCTCCCGTGCGAAACCATCCTCGCTTCATCGGTTGAAAATCTTCCTGTTTGTTCACCAACATGATGGCAAACAAAATCAGCACGTTCACCGAACCGACATAGATGAGAACCTGGGCAGCCGCTACGAAATCGGCATTGAGAAGCAGGTACATCCCCGCCATACTGATAAAAACGCCCCCCAGCAAGAATGCCGAGTAGACGATATTACTCAAGAGGACGACCCCTAAAGCCGCACCGATCGCCATGGCAGCGAGAATCCCAAACGAGACGATTTGAACGCCTTCTGCTACATTCACAATTTATGTCCTTTGTCCTTTGTCCTTTGTCATTTGTTATTTGTCCTTTGGGAAGATTGACAAATAACCGATAAGTCAATTGATGGTAGATTTATTCCGTCTTGAAAGACAGGGTTTATCTGACAAACAATCCAAAATCTAAAATCTAAAATTTTCGGTCATTCCGATTTTTCCGATCCTTTTTGAGCTTCAAGCTGCGCCAGAATTTCCTCAGGGCGCTGTCCGGCACGGCGGGAACCAGCAGGCAAATCGTGGGGGTCGATAACGCCCTTAGGTAGGTAGGCTAATTCTCGCATCGGCTCGACCATGGGATCGTCTTTGATGTTAGCCGGCAAGCGACCGAGAGCCACGTTATCGTAGTTGAGTTCGTGGCGATCGTATGCGCTGAGTTCGTACTCTTCCGTCATCGACAAGCAATTGGTCGGGCAGTATTCCACGCAGTTGCCGCAGAAGATGCAAACTCCGAAATCGATGCTGTAATGGTTGAGTTTTTTCTTCTTGGTTGCCTTATTAAATTCCCAATCGACGACGGGTAAATTGATCGGGCAAACCCGAACGCAAACTTCGCAGGAAATGCACTTATCGAATTCAAAGTGAATCCGACCCCGATACCGTTCCGAAGGAATGACCTTTTCGTAAGGATATTGAACGGTGACCGGACGGCGCTGCATGTGGTCGAAGGTAACGGATAAGCCTTGACCGATGTATTTTGCAGCTTGGATCGATTCTTTGGCGTAGTCGCCTACTTGTTTGAGGAATTTAAGCATGGTGTTCTCCTCAGAAGTTAGTTGTGAGTGTGTAGGGTGTGTTGAGGTACGAAACGCACCATTGAAGTGAGCTTAACCGCCAAAGGCAAAGGGAAACGCCAATTTCAGTGCGGCTGTCAGCAGTAGATTGACCAGGGCGATGGGTAACAGAAACTTCCAACCCAAATCGAGCAATTGGTCGATGCGAACGCGGGGAACCGTCCACCGCAACAAAATCGCCGTGAACACCAACAGATAGGTTTTCAGCAAGACCATGGTAATGCCGAGAGAGGCGGTGATGACTTGCAGCCAAGGCGTGGTTTCGCTGACGCCGATCCAACTGGCTAACACGTTGATGGGTACGATGAAGTCCCATCCCCCCAAATAGAAGACGGAAAACAGTAACGCGCCCAGGATCAGGTTGACGTAAGAACCGAGGTAAAACAGGGCGAATTTCATCCCGGAGTATTCGGTTTGGTATCCAGCAACGAGTTCTTCTTCTGCTTCGGGTAAGTCGAAGGGCAGGCGTTCCGCTTCGGCGAGGACGGCAATCCAGAAGATGATGAAGCCGACGGGTTGCCGCCAGATGTTCCACCCCAAAATGCCGTATCCGGATTGCTGCTGCACGATGTCGATGGTGCTGAGGCTGTTGGACATCATAACCACAGCGAGAACGGCAAGTGCCATGGGGATTTCGTAGCTGATCGACTGCGCTGCTGCCCGCAATCCACCCAACAAGGCGTACTTATTATTAGAGGAGTAACCGGACATTAACAAGCCGATCGGAGCGATGCTGGAGAGAGAAATCCACCAGAACGCGCCGATGCCCAAGTCGGTAATCACTAGGTTCTGTCCGAAGGGAACGACGAGGTAGGACAGAAATACGGGAATGACGACGATCGCCGGGCCCAGGGTAAACAACCAGCGATCGGCTTTGTTGGGATTGATATCTTCTTTGAATAGGAGTTTCAGACCGTCGGCAACGGGTTGTAGGGTTCCCAAGGGTCCGGCATACTCCGGACCGATGCGTTGCTGGGCGGCGGCGGAGATTTTTCGTTCCAGCCAGACGGCAATGAGGACGCCGATGGTGGCAACCACCAACATCAGCCCCATGGGGAGAGGCATCCACACCACTTTCGCGATTTCTGGGGGCAATCCCAGATCGGTCAAGCTATGTATGAGGCTGCCTCTGAGGTCAATTCCTGAATCCATACAGACTTACCAATGCAATTTGTGAAGATTTCTTACCGAACACCATTTCATAGTATATCGTTCAGTCGGTCGTCGGGAACGCGGCAAAGATAAGAATTTCTACTCAACGATCGCGGGTTTGTCTGATGAGTCTCGCGATCGGCATTCAGCAATCTGCCGTCTACCCGAACTTGCGGGAGTGTTTGGGTGACGCGAATGAAAATATCAGGATTGCTCTCTCCGCCGCTTCCTCGGCTCTTCTCATTCCCACCGCTTTCCGAAAGGATCTCGTCTATGTCGGAGGAAGACGTTACCATGACACTGACAACCGATACAGCACCATTCAACGAGTAACTGGGATTGTTCTAGATTCCCTAAGCGTCAATTAGAGGTTAGACGCTATTGATGTATCCCGACTCTCATTTGTCGCGGCGCGGGATTTTCAATCCCTCACATCGCCGCTTGCGGAGAAAGCCGGATAGAGGGTTCCCCGAACCTCTCAAAAGTTAACAAACCTCCAACCTCAAACCCCACCCCCAAAACCCATGAGTTTTATTGACAAATTAACCACCACGATCGCCCGAAATCAAAGTTTATTATTTGTCGGACTCGATCCCAATCCGGAAATGCTGCCATCTGGCTACCGAGATCGCGGTCTCGTGCGGGGGTTGGGAAACTGGTTGGAGTGGGCGATCTCGGAAACGAGCGATCGGGTTTGCGCCTACAAACCTACGTTAGGATTTTATCTGGCTTTGGGGAAAGCAGGACTGGAACTGCTCGATCGAATTCTCGCGGCAATTCCCGCAGAAGTTCCCGTGATTTTGGATGCCAAACACGGCGATCTCAATACCGCCAGTGCGTTTGCCCAAATGGTCTTTGAAGACTGGAACGTCGATGCCATTACCCTGAATCCGTATGCCGGACAAGATGAAGTCGCCCCTTTTTTAATACACCCGGACAAAGCCGTTTTCGTCCTGTGTCGCACTTCTAATCCCGCTGAAGCTTTGCAAGAGTATCCCAACCCCAAATCGCCATTTTACTTGCAAGTGGTCAAGGAGGCGAAAATGTGGGGAATTCCGGAACAATTGGGTTTGGAAGTGGGTAGCACTTCAGTAGATGTTTGGCGGCAAATTCGGGCAATCGCGCCGGAACGGTGGCTGTTGGCGCGGAGTATTTGGGGGGAAGGGTGCGATTTCGAGGCAATTTGTACGGCGGGATTGAATGGGAATGGCGATGGGTTGCTGATTCCGGTTTCCCAAGATCTATTAGGTTGCGAAAACTTGGGAGTTGAAGTCAAAAATCTTAACGATCGGGTCGATCTCCTGCGCCATCAAGTGAGCCAAGACAATGCTAAATGCGATCTGTGGATGCCGGATGTTTGCTTTCTAGAAGAACATCCCCATCAGGAAATCATCCTGCAGCTCTTTGATATTGGCTGCATTTTATTTGGCGAATTCGTCCAAGCTTCGGGGGAAATATTTCCTTACTATATCGACTTGAGAAAAATCATTTCTAACCCCCAACTCTTTCATCAAGTTCTCAACGCCTACGCCGAAATTTTAGAGACATTAACGTTTGATCGCATCGCGGGAATTCCCTATGGTTCCTTACCGACGGCGACGGGGTTATCGCTGCGGTTGCACCATCCGATGATTTTTCCCCGCAAGGAGGTGAAAGCGCACGGGACGCGCCGTTTGGTGGAAGGCAACTTTCAACCAGGAGAAACTGTTGCCGTTGTAGACGATATCTTAATTAGCGGTAAAAGCGTGATGGAAGGCGCAGAAAAATTAAAATCCGTAGGATTGGTGGTGGAAGATATTGTCGTTTTTATCGACCACGAACGCGGGGTGAAGGATCGACTCAAAGCCAATGGATATCGCGCTCATTCGGTCTTAACGCTATCAGAAATTACCGAAATATTAGGGCGATCGGGTCGGATTAGTTCCCAAGAAGTCACTGCCTTTTCTCGTTACGAATGATGATCTCCAACTTTCTATTGGGAATCCTGAAGGTATCGTCTATACTGCGATCGATATGAACGAGCCTCCCGTTCCCCTACCTCGATTTCCGACGAGGATAACCATTCTCGCCACCTTTGCCACAACCGTTTCAGTGACATTTTTAATCGCTTTTTGGGTTGCGGATGGGTGGGTCTTTTCGTCTGCCAATTGGATGTTTGACAATCTGGGTGTGGACTTGCCAATGCTGAGCCAGTTGATGTTCGTTCGCGGCGGCTACAGGTTCGTGGGGTTGGGTGCGATTTGGAGCGGGATCTTCTGCTTCGGAGCGTACCGACACTGGCTGTCACCACGGCTGACGGTGGGTTTGCTGATGGGAACGGCTGTGCTGACCTTAGCGTATGCAGCGATCGCTTTCTTGGTACTGTGCCTACCTTGGGTGGCAACTATGGACCCTATAAAGTGAAAAGGGTTTTCACGAACTCCGATCGCCAAAATACCCGACGCGAACCCCGATTTCCGGACGAGATCGTCAATTTCACTGAAAAAACAACCTACGATCTGAGTTACAACCGAAGGAGAGGGTTTTTTCCGTATCCAGTCCCATCGGCGGAGGGTACGACAAGGCTCGATGAGTCCAGAACGTCGATCGTTCTACCCGAAAAGCATAGGTAGACTGGGGTATGTTGGCTCCCCGTCCGCACCGATCTCTTTGCCGCGTGTCGCATCCAACCGATTTCGTACCTACCATGACCGGACCCGAAATGATTTGCCAGTCTCACTCCATTGTTGACGACGCCGTAGACGTCCAAAAAGTTGCCGCCAATTTGCCGGGAGTCATTTATCGATATGTAGTCCGTGCCGATGGCAGTGACGAAATGTTGTATGTCAGTCCGAGTTGTCGCCAGATTTGGGAATTGGAATCGGATGCAGTCCGAGATAATATCGATCGGTTGTGGGAACGGGTGCATCCCCAGGATCTCAAGGAATTGCGCGTATCGCTGGCGCTCGCTTCCAGGACTTTGCAGCCGTGGAAACACGAATGGCGCATCATCACCCATTCTGGAAACTTGAAATGGCTGTCCGGGGTGGCGAAACCGGAACGACAAGCCAATGGCGACGTGGTGTGGGATGGTTTGTTTCTCGATATTACCGATCGCAAATTGGCAGAACTCTCGACGCGCCATTCGGAAGAACGCTATCGTTCCTTAGTGGAAGCCACTTCGGCGATCGTTTGGGTGACGGAGGCGGAAGGGAGATTCGTCGCGCCTCAAGCGGCGTGGTCGGCATTTACGGGTCAGCCGTTTGAGGATATCAAGGGGTGGGGTTGGCTCGATGCCATTCATCCGGACGATCGCTTGCGAACGGCAGAAGCTTGGTTTGCGGCGATCGCGGAACCGACCGTCTACGAGGTGGAGCATCGCTTGCGCCGTTGGGATGGTAAATACTGTTACATGAGCGTTCGCGCCGTTCCGGTGTGGGAAGCGGACGGTACGGTGCGGGAGTGGGTTGGCGTTCATACCGATATTACCGATCGCAAATTAGCCGAGTCCGTGTTGCAAGAATCGGCATCTCGGTTCCAAAAACTGGCACAGCAGGAAGAACTGCTCAATCGGATTGCCAATCAAATTCGCAATTCTCTGGATTTGGAAACGATTTTGGATACGGCAGTCGCGCAAATTCAGGAGCTTTTACAGGTCGATCGCTGTGTGTTTAGCTGGTACGAACCGGGGGTTGGCTGGCAGATTACCAAAGAAGCCAAACACCCGAAGTTGCCTTCGCGTTTGGGGTCTTATGCCGTAGAAAGTAGTACGCTCTCGCGAGAGTATATTTTTCCGCTTAAACCTTTGAGAGCGGATGATGTGACGGCGATCGTCCATCCCGAACTGCAAGAGTTTTTTCTCGAGATCGGCTGCAAATCGGTGTTGATGTTTCCGATTAAAATTTCTCAGGGAAAATACGGTTTGCTCAAGTGCAGTCACGATCGCCAGTTACGCTCGTGGGAGGATGGCGAGGTCGAATTGATTCAGGCTGTGGTCAATCAATTGGCGATCGCCATCGATCAAGCGGAAATTTATGCCAAATCTTGCGAAGCCGAACGACAAACTCATCGCAAAAACTTAGAACTCGAGCAAGCTCTCCAAACGTTACAGCGAACTCAAGTTCAACTGATTCAAGCTGAAAAAATGTCGTCCTTGGGACAGATGGTAGCTGGCATCGCTCACGAGATCAACAACCCCGTTAACTTTATTTTTGGAAATTTAGAACCCGCTCGAGAATACATTGAGAATATCGTGCGAATTTTGGGATTATATCGTCAAAGTTACGAACCTACTCCCGAAATTCAATCGGTAATGGATAGCTTGGATTTTGATTATTTGTTAGAAGATTTATCGAAGTTACTGCGATCGATGCAAGTGGGAGCCGAGCGCATTCGAGATATCGTGAAGTCTTTGCGAACTTTTTCTCGCTTAGATGAAGCAGAAAAGAAGAAGGTCGATCTTCACGAAAACATCGATTCGACCTTGATGATTTTACGCAATCGATTGAAGGACAAAAAAATCGTTTTCGGTTCGACGGAATTCTATCGTCCGGAAATCCAAGTGGTGCGAGACTATGGAAAATTACCCTTTGTGAATTGCTATATCGGTCAACTCAATCAAGTGATTATGAATTTGTTGAGCAACGCGATCGATGCCCTGGAAGAAAGTAATAACCATCAAACTTTAGAAGAAATTAAATCTAACCCAGGAGTCATTCACATTACCACCCGATACTTACCCTCGAATTGGATTCAAATTCGGATTGCCGATAACGGCACTGGCATGAAACCGGAAACCCTTTCCCGCATTTTTGATCCGTTCTATACGACTAAACCGATCGGCAAAGGAACGGGTTTGGGACTGGCGATTAGCTATCAGATTATTGTCGATCGACATCAAGGGAAACTGTATTGCCATTCGACTCCTGGAAAAGGAGCTGAATTTATTATCGAAATTCCCGGTTAGGTAATTGGTAATGATGCGTTTCATTTCTCAACACACCCTACAACCAAAAACTTATGACTTATGACTTATTACTTATAGCGCTACGTGCTTAGGTTAGGACATGGCGACTGGGCGTAGTCTTACAACATCGAACCCCAAAAGATCGATGATTAACGATCGACTAAACACGCTTCGATCGTGGCAGCAACCGACTTAAACAGAGATTCGAGATCGTAGCCGCCTTCTAATCCAAAGACAATTTTACGGGTGATTTGCAAGCAATATTTGGTAAAAATTCCGAAATCTTTCGGTTGAAGATTAACACCCGCTAAGGGATCGTCTGCGTTGGCATCGTATCCGGCACTGACGAAGAGTAAATCCGGTTGAAAATTTTTCAGAAAGGGAACGATTTGTTCCTCGAAAATGGGTTGGTAATCGGCGATCGTACTGCCGCCTTTCATGGGACAATTGAGGACGTTATCGTAAAATCCGCGTTCGCTGGCCTCTCCGGTTCCGGGATAGTGGGGAAACTGATGGAGAGAGCAGTAGGCAATGTGGGGATTGGTTTCGACGATCGCCTGGGTGCCGTTGCCGTGGTGAACGTCCCAATCTAAAATGGCAACTCGTTGAATTCCGGGTTTTTCTAACGCATAATGAGCGGCGATCGCGGCATTAGAAAATAAGCAAAATCCCATCCCTCGTTCTCGAGTGGCGTGATGTCCGGGAGGCCGTGCCAAGACAAAAGCAGGTTCTCCAGTTTCTAAAACGAGATCGACGCCATCTAACCAAGCATTTACCGCTAATAAGGCAATGTCGTAACTGCGGCTGGAAATGGGGGTATCGGCATCCAATCTTCCACCGCCTCGTCGAGCAATTCTTTGGACGATTTCGATATAGTCCCGAGGATGAACTTTTTCAATAATTTCGATTAGCGGATGCCGATGGAGCGGGGTGGGCGATCTCCAGTCTATCTTTTCCGACCACGGCATGGATTTTAATCCTAAAACGATCGCTTCTAATCGTTCCGGTCGTTCGGGATGAAAGGCTCCGGTTTTGTGTTCGAGAAATTTGTCGGAATAAATAATGGGAAACATTTTGGAAGAAGGAGTTCAGAATGTTGAAGAACAAGAATTTGGAAGTTAAGAAAATAGTTATTTAAATATAATTAACTAA
>DVED01000076.1 GCA_015295945.1 Oscillatoriales cyanobacterium M59_W2019_021
AGAACCCGCCTACTACGAACCCGCACCCAGCTATCAAGAACCCGCCTACTACGAACCCGCACCCAGCTATCAAGAACCCAGCTATCAAGAACCCGCACCCTTACCCAAAAAGCAATTTTTGAATCAATAAATTCCCAAATCAGAAGAGATGTGATTAAACTGTTACTAATTGATGAAGATGCAATCTTCCGGTTGGGACTGCGGACGGGACTGGCTGACATTCCCGACGTACAATTAGTGGCAGAAGCCGCTTCGAAAGCGGAGGTGTGGGAACTGCTGGAAAATCCGTTTTTGGTCGCATCGTTGGATTTGGTAGTTTTGGATTGGAAGTTGGGGGAAATCGTCGATCGCCCCTCCGAACCGTTGTACCTTCAAATTCAAGCGCGATATCCCGAGTTTCCCTTATTTTTACTCACTTCCGAAGTCAATTCAGAAGCCTTAGACAGCGCTCGCCAAGCCGGAGTTCGCGGATATTGCCGTAAAGGAACTTCCTTAGAACGGTTAGTTTTAGCCTTTCGGGAAGTTGCCAACGGTCGCATTTATTGGCAAACTTTTCCTACCGTTCAAAATCCCAAATTAACATCCGCAACTCCGATCGAAGAAGGCAGAGCCAAACACCGTTATTCTCAATGGTTGAAGAACTGGAAAACGGCAGGATTGAGCTATATCGGCGACGATTTAGAACGGATTGACCGTCAATTGCAACATCCCCAATTGTCATCAGTCGATCGTCTGATTTTAAGCGGACGCCAGCGAGAATTGCGCGTAGCGAGATGGGTGGTACAGCAGATCGCTTCGACGGCAGATCGATGGCGTCCGAGACCTTCTCAACCCCCTTCTTTAGAGGCGATCGATCCCCGTCCCAATCTCCCCCCAACCGTTTCTCCGGTGGTGGTACGATCGACCGATTTACTATCGGGAGACGGTCAAACCTTACAAGCAGTTTTATTAGATAATACCCTTGCCAAACTTCAGTCTAATTTAGTCAATCTCAGCGAAGAAACCCTAGAAATCGATATCTTTCGATCGGACAAAAAACGCGAACTGCTCTATACCGTACTGCGAGAAGTTGAAAATACCTTAGCCCAATTGCGATTTGCCGAGATTCAAGCCCCCCAACTGGCGGAAAAGTGCTTGGAAATTTTGGAAGATTTGTGGAGAGCGTCTACGGAAACCTTTTTCGGCAAATACTACACGCTCCCGGTCGAAGGTCAACAATTAGAAGTGGTGAGTATTCTCCTACAAGATGCCGATATCGTTCGGGAATCCATGCTCGCAAAAATTCCGGCTGTTGAAGATTTACTGGCGCATTTTTTATATAAAACGCCGTTAGTGGTAGATAATATCTCTTGTCCGGCGGGAAGTTTAGAAGGGATGCGACGTGCGGAATACCTGCTGCACAATCTCATCATTCGGATTGCCAATGCCGTAGTGCAGCCGTTACTCGAGCATTTTGCCGATGTGGAAACCGTCAAGCAAAATTTTTACGATCGCTGCTTGCTGTCCACGCGAGAAATCGAACGATTTCGCAACGATCTGTCTTGGAAATACCGCTTTCAAAAATATATCGGCGAACCGAAAGCCATTTACGAAAGCTGTTATTGGTTGCTGGTTTTTGACGATCGCGGCATCAAAAAAATCTCGATTTACGCTTCGCGACGGCAGGAACTCGAAGCCCTATCGGGAATCGGGCAAACCGTCACGTTAGTATTAGAAGGTCGAGATGCGATCGCCCCGCGCGTGCGGTCTGCCGTCACCTTTATCGGGTCGAGTTTGGTCTACGTTCTCACCCAAATTATCGGTCGGGGATTGGGTTTGATCGCTCGCGGGATACTCGATAGTATTGCCAACGCGACCCAACCCAATTCCGCCAAATCTATTAAATTCAAACTTCCCAATTCCCATCGAACCGTCCAAATTGATGAATCCGAACCCCGCGAACGCCGATAACCTCAATACAGCCGATCGATCGCTATCCGCCTACGACTACGAACTCCCCCCGGAACGCATCGCCCAACATCCCGTCGAACCCAGAGATAGCGCCCGGTTGTTGGCAATCTCACCGACATCCCACAGTCACCGCATCTTTCGCGACTTGCCCGATTTGCTCTCTCCGGGAGATTTACTCGTCCTCAACGATACGCGGGTAATTCCGGCACGATTGTACGGACGCAAACCCAGCGGTGCGGCAGTAGAGGTGCTGTTGCTGGAGGAACGAGCGGAAAATTGCTGGTTGGCACTGGTGAAACCGGGGAAGAAGTTGCCAACCGGGGCGACGATCGAATTTTCCCCGCAGTCGGAAGCGTCGGAAACTCTAGCTTTAACGGCGACTGTTATCGATCGCGACGAGGCAACCGGGGGGCGGATTTTACAGTTCGACGTCCCGCCGGGGGTGTTTCTGCTGGATTTGCTCGATCGATTCGGTCGCGTCCCTTTACCGCCTTATATTACCGAATTTGAAGCCACGGGCGATACAGCGGCACTGCGGGAACGCTATCAAACCGTGTACGCCTGCCATCCCGGTTCTGCCGCCGCACCCACGGCGGGGTTGCACTTCACCGAGACATTGCTACAACGGTTAGACGAACGCGGGATCGATCGCGCCTTCGTGACCCTGCACGTCGGGGTAGGGACGTTCCGCCCGGTGGAAGTGGAGGACATTACCGCCCACTCCATGCACGCAGAATGGGCGAAAGTGCCGCCGGATACGGTGGATCGCATTCGCCAAACCCAAGCCCGTGGCGGGCGCGTTATCGCTGTGGGAACCACTGCCGTGCGATCGCTCGAATCCGCCGCTCAAAGCGGGGAACTACAGCCCTTTTGCGGCAAAACCAACCTATTTATCTATCCCGGCTACCAGTGGCGGGTGGTAGACGGGTTGATTACCAATTTTCACTTACCCAAATCCAGCCTGTTGATGTTAGTGTCGGCGATGGTGGGTCGAGAGCGGTTGCTGCGGCTGTATCGAGAGGCGATCGATTTGCAGTACCGCTTCTTCTCTTTCGGCGATGCGATGTTGATCGAGAAGTTCGGGAGTAAGCGCTGCGCGCTGGCTACACCTACGGGAGATTGACATACTCCCACACTTACAGCTAGCTGTAAGTGTGGGCTACGAGCGCGACTCCAGCTATTGCTATCTCCTTCGGAGACGCTTCGCGATCGGTGGCTGGCTTGATGGCGATCGCGTCGCTCATAAATATTACAAAAATTTACACGGACAATTTTTTTTGCTAAGCTATACCAGACTAATGAATTTAACTACCCATATTTTCTAGATCGGCTTCAAAACAGCAACTCTCCAGTTTCGAGCGAAGGCTGTCTGCAACCCTTACTTCTTTCGAGCCGGACGATGCGTCGCGTCATCTCGTCGCGCCTGCAAACGCTGTAAGCCACAACCTCCGAGACTCTTTCGATCAGTATTCCTACTTAGTTTCTTTGACCCAGTAATGAGTTCAATCCAAACACCAACTCCTTCGGTAGCCTCTACCGAAACACTCCTAAGTTCTTTAGCTTCCCAGCCGGCTACCACCATCGAGTCCGATCGCGACTCCAAGTATTTAACCTCCGAGTGGTACACCGGAAACGGAGTCATCGAAGCGGCTGGAGATAATCGTGCTTTCAAAGTCACCGCTACCTACACCTTGGAAGCCGAAGTCAAGCTCGTCAAGGGCGTTTTCAATGTCAACAATCCGGTGTTAGCCGAGGTATATCGCCATCGGGGTCGCTGTGTTGCCGTGGTAGACCAGACGGTAGACGAACTCTACGGCGATCAACTGCGCCAATATTTCGAGTATTACGAAATTCCCCTCGAAGCCAAAGTGCTACGGGCTTGGGAAGCTGACAAAACTCCGGAAACCGTCTACGAAATCCTCGGCTTCTTGGGTAAAGATGGCTGCGACGTTTCCCGCAACGAACCCGTCCTCGTCGTCGGCGGTGGCGTTCTCAGTGATGTTGCCGGACTCGCCTGCGCCCTACAACATCGGCGTACCCCCTACGTGATGGTGGGAACCACGGTCGTCGCGGCGATCGATGCGGGTCCTTCGCCTCGGACTTGCACCAACGGCAAACAGTTTAAAAATAGCATCGGAGCCTATCATCCCCCGGTTTTGACATTAGTCGATCGGGGGTTTTTCCGTACCCTGGACGTGGGGCACATCCGCAACGGTATGGCAGAAATTATCAAGATGGCGATTACCGACGATCCGATCTTGTTCGATTTGATGGAAGCCCACGGTCTGCAGTTGCTAGAAACCCACTTCGCCACCCTCAACGCCGACGCCGAGTTGGAGAAAATCGCCGATGAAGTCATTTACCGGGCGCTTTACTCCTACATGAAGCACGAAGGGACGAATATGTTCGAGACCTACCAAGATCGACCCCACTCTTACGGACATACCTGGAGTCCTCGTTTCGAGCCGGCTGTGAAGATGATGCACGGTCATGCCGTGACCACGGGAATGGCATTTGGCGCAACTTTAGCGGTAACCATGGGTTGGTTGGACGCAGCAGAGCGCGATCGCATCGTCAATCTGTGTTGCTCTCTGGGATTAACCGTCTACCATCCCATTCTCGAAGATCTAGATTTGATGGTCGAAGGTCAAAAAAATATGCAGCGCAAACGCGGTAGCGGCGGGCTGTGGGCAGCACTGCCCAAAGGAGAAATCGGCTCTTGCGACTACGCGCGAGAAATTTCGCGGGAGACGTTAACCGCAGCGGTGAGCCAGCATAAAGCATACTGTGCCGCCTTCCCCAACAGTGGCGCCGGTCAGCAAATGTATCTCAAAGATTTGGGCTTGGAATAGGGGGAACTGCGATGATGAGTACAACCGAAATCGCCGTTCGTCCCGTCACCCCCTTGGGGATCCTCGTCGAACAGCTAGAAAACATCGTCAAGATGACCGACGACGCGGCGGTGAGCAAACCTCTGGCCACGGCGATTAAAGAGGCTTACGCACTGGCTGCCGGACTCGATCCTTACCTGGAAGAAGCCACCACGCCGGATTCTGCACCGTTGCAAGCACTGACGCAAAAAACTCTCGAGGAAGATTGGAGCAAACTGTTCGACGATCGCGAAACGGTGCGCCAACTAGAACGGGAAATGCTTTCCGGACATTTGGAAGGTCAAGCTTTGAAGATGTTCGTGCGCATGACCAGAGCCCAGCGGATCTTAGAAGTGGGGATGTTTACCGGATATTCGGCACTGGCAATGGCAGAAGCTTTGCCCGATGACGGACGATTGGTGGCTTGCGAAGTCGATGACTACGTATCGAACTTTGCTCGGTCTTGCTTCGAGAAGTCGCCCCACGGCAGCAAAATTGAGGTAAAAGTGGGTCCTGCGTTGGAGACCCTGCAACAATTAGCCGAGGCTGGGGAATCCTTCGATTTAGTGTTTATCGATGCGGATAAAACCGAGTATGTCGATTACTTCCGAACGCTGATCGAAACCGATTTGTTGGCTGCCGATGGCTTCATTTTGGTAGATAACACCTTGTTGCAAGGACAACCCTATTTGCCGGTTGATCGGCAAACGAAAAACGGCGCGGCGATCGCCCAGTTCAACCGCTTGGTAGCGGAAGACCCCCGCGTCGAACAGGTGCTGCTCCCCGTTCGGGACGGTTTGAGCATCATTCGGCGCAAGTAATCCCGTCAGCTAAGACGGCGATCGAGTAGATTGACCCCAGATCGCGAGGCGATCGACATTTGGGGTCAACTCACTCGGATTTCGGCTTTAACTTCAACTATCTACTATCGATTTAAACTGCATTGTCCGCAGAATTCTGTTTTCCTGGTTACATATTATCTATTTACCTATGGGTGCTAGAAATCCAGGGAGTGAGGTTTGCGCCCCGACCCAACGGATCTGTAGCGACCTGTTTTCTCTTTCACATTACTCAATAGGTTTTCTCATCGTGGCTCCAATGATTGTAGTCTTGAAAAATCTCGGGACTCTGACATTACTTCTGATTGCCTTTCCCTTCAACTTGGCGGTGGTGTCGATCGCCTGGTTGTGGAGTCGCGCCACTCAACCTTTCGCCCCCAAAATCGCGGCGGAACATCCCAAAACGATTTTGCTGACGGGGGGTAAAATGACCAAAGCCCTGCAATTAGCGCGACTGTTCCACCAAGCCGGACATCGGGTTATTCTCGTCGAAACCCACAAATATTGGCTGTCGGGACATCGTTTTTCCAATGCGATCGCCCGATTTTACACCGTTCCCGCCCCGGAAAAAGATCCCGAAGGATACACTCGAGCTTTAACCGAGATTGTCACTTCAGAAAAGGTGGATGCGTTCATCCCCGTTTCCAGTCCCGTTGCCAGCTACTACGATGCGGTAGCGGCAACCCATTTCCCTCCCACCTGCGAAGCGATCCACTTCTCGCCGGAAACCACGCAAATGCTCGACGATAAGTTCAGCCTGTGCCAAAAGGCGCGGGAGTTGGGTTTGTCGGCCCCCAAATCTTTCTTGATTACCGATGTCGAACAAATTCTCAACTTCGATTTCCAGGCAGACGGTTCTCGGTATATCCTCAAAAGCTTAAAATACGACTCCGTTCTCCGGTTGGATTTAACCCAGTTACCCTTTGACGGAATGGAAGCGTACGTCAAACGCCTGCCCATTTCCCCAGAACGACCCTGGACGATGCAGGAATTTATCACCGGACAGGAATACTGTACCCACAGCACCGTTCGCAACGGGAAAGTGCGGCTGCATTGCTGCTCGAAATCTTCGCCGTTTCAGGTGAACTACGAACACGTCGAGCGACCGGAGATTTTGGCGTGGGTGCGGCGTTTTGCCGGAGAACTCAACCTCACCGGACAGCTTTCGTTCGACTTCATCCAAACCGAAGATGGTACGGTGTATCCCATCGAGTGCAACCCGCGTACCCATTCGGCAATTACCATGTTTTACGATCGCCCGGAGTTAGCGGCTGCTTATTTAGAAGATGACGGAGATTCTCCACCCCTCGAACCCCTACCGCAGAGCAAACCGACGTACTGGCTGTATCACGAAATTTGGCGGCTGACGGAAGTGCGATCGAGCGCCGATTTTCGCGCTTGGCTGCAAAAAATCTCGCGCGGTACCGATGCCATTTTTCAAGGGAACGATCCATTGCCCTTTTTACTGGTTCACCACTGGCAAATTCCACTGCTGTTGCTCGACAACTTGCGCCGATTGCGAGGTTGGGTGCGCATCGACTTCAACATCGGCAAATTAGTCGAACTCGGTGGAGATTAGCTAGCATTTGGCAGGGGGAATGATGACCGATCGCATTTTCATTGCGATAACCTTTCTCGGATTTCTGGCGCTGTTTACTGGCGTGGGGATCTACTCGGCAAGCCGCAAACAAGAAACCACCACGGATTATCTGCTTGCCAGCCGCAATGTCAACCCCTGGCTGACCTCTCTGTCGGCAATGGCAACCGGACAAAGCGGATTGCTCTTCGTCGGTCAAGTGGGGTTTGCGTATAACATTGGGGTCTCGGCAATTTGGTTGACCCTCGGTTGGGCGATCGGCGACTATCTGGCGTGGTGGTGGGTGTTTCGGCGGTTGCGAGAGCGCTCGGCAGCCACCTCTGCCGATACGGTTTCGGCACTACTAGGAGGCGATCGCCATCCGTCTCGGTGGATTACCGTTACCTCAGCACTGGTGACGATCGCTTTTTTGGGAGCCTATGCTGCCGCACAACTGACGGCAGGTAGCAAGGCACTCAACGTGTTATTCGGGTGGGACGATTGGGTGGGGATTCTCATCGGTGCGGTGGTGGTGGGACTCTACTGCCTCTCGGGGGGGATTCGCGCTTCGATTTGGACTGATGCGGTACAGGCGATTGTCATGTTGGGGTCTTTGGTGTTGCTGTTGGGGGTGGCGATCGCCGCTGGTGGGGGGGTAGCGGCTTTGCGATCGTCCCTGACGGCGATCGACCCGGCACTGACGAACTTCAATCCGCCGAATCTACCCTGGGGATTCGTCCCCTTTCTGTTGGGATGGATCGTGGCGGGATTTGGCGTTGTCGGTCAACCCCACATCTTGGTGCGGGCCATGGCGATCGACTCGGCAAGTCATATCGGCTTCGCGCGCGATCTCAAACTGGTGTTGGCATCGATTTCCTCCGTGGCGGCGATGTCCATCGGCTTGTGCGCGCGGGTGTTGTTGCCGAACTTGACCGCCGCAGATCCGGAACTGGCACTGCCCTATTTATCGCTGGATTTGCTGCCGTCAGTGTTGGTAGGGTTGATGCTTGCCGGACTGTTTGCTGCCACCCTCTCCACCGCCGACTCCCAGATTTTGTCCTGTTCGGCAGCGCTCACCCAAGATATTTTTCCGGCGGCGGCGCATTCTTATAAATGGGTGAAGTTAGGAACCCTGACGGTGACGGCGGTGGTACTGGCGATCGCCCTGGCGGGGGACGCCAGCGTGTTTGCCTTGATTACCTTTTCGTGGTCGGCACTTGCCTCGAGTTTGGGTCCGCTGTTGGTCTTGCGAGTGTGGCAGCAACCGATTTCCACTGCCGTGGCGATGGCAATGATGGCATCGGGAATGGCAATGGCGTTCGTCTGGAATCGCGTCTTCGGGTGGTCGAGCGCCATGAACGAAGTCTTGCCGGGAATGCTGGTGGGAATTGCTGTGTATGGCATCGCTCGGTTGTGGGGGAATTTTCAATCGTTTCGTTAGTTAGCTTTTAAATTACTGATGTCATTACTGCGCGTTCTTCATTTAGTCGGTTCTGCTGAAAATAACTTTTACGGCGATCTGTCGCGCCTCTATGCGGGGGACTGTCTGAGAGCCACGGCAAATCCCGATCGCTACGAATTTTATATTGCTTACATCTCACCCGACGGTCAGTGGCGGTTTCCGCCGTCGGTTGCTCGAGAAGACATCGCCGCCACCCCCCCGATGTCGGTTGCCGATGCGATCGCCTGGATAATTGCCAAAAACATCGATCTGGTACTTCCCCAGATGTTTTGCCTGCCGGGAATGACCCAATACCGCGCTCTCTTCGATGTATTGAAGATTCCTTACATTGGCAATCGATCTGATGTCATGGCGATCGCCGCTCACAAAGCCAAAGCCAAAGCGATTGTTGCCGCCGCCGGCGTCAAAGTTCCCGCCGGAGAACTGCTGCGCCGGGGAGATGTGCCGACGGTGAAGCTTCCCGCCGTTATCAAACCCGCCAGTGCCGACAACTCTAGTGGGGTGACTCTCGTCAAAAACTTTTCTGACTACGATGCGGCTTTGCAAACTGCCTTTGAATACGATGACGAAGTGGTTGTCGAAGAGTATATCGAACTGGGACGAGAAGTTCGGTGCGGCATCCTGGTTCGGGATGGGGAGTTAGCGGGGTTACCTCTGGAAGAGTATCGGGTGAATTCCCAAGACCATCCCATTCGCAACTATGCCGACAAACTCCAACAAACTGAAGACGGCGAGCTATTTTTGAGTGCGAAGGATAATATTAAAGCTTGGACGATCGAACCCAGCGATCCGATTACTGAAGCCGTTTGGGAAGCGGCAAAAAAATGTCATCAGGCACTGGGTTGTCGTCACTATAGCCTGTTCGATTTCCGCATCGATCCCCAGGGACAACCTTGGTTTTTGGAAGCGGGGTTGTATTGTTCTTTTTCCCCGAAGAGCGTGGTGGCAACGATGGCAAAAGCAGCGGGAGTCCCCGTTGACCAACTGTTGCAAATCGCGATCGACGAAACATTGGAGAGCCGTCGAGCGCGATAATATCGCCCTCGTATTCTGTGGGGTTGACTCAAAGGGCTAACGTTGATCGATTGACGTCAATTTACAATATCAGAGAGCGATCGCTTTTTCTGGAGAAAATCTTCCTTGAAAGTGAAACAGCTTTTGGGGGCGGTGGAGAGAGGCTTTTAAGCCCCCATTCCCACCCCTTTGGGGAAGGAAGCTCCATCGGAAAAAAGGGCAGGGGGGTTAGGTCTAAATTTTTTTCTCCAGAAGTCTAATCACCAATAACCTATCCCCAACCCCAAACTCCCAATAACTGACAATTTACTCCTCGTCGTCTTCCTCTTCATCCGTAGGATAGACAAAGCCCTGGCTGCGTCCGGTGAGGACGGATTTACCTAAAGAGAGCGCTTTTTGAGCTTCCAGGGCGGCTTTGCGTTTCCAGTTCGCTCTGCGCTGGTCGCGCTTGGTTTTGGAGGTTTTCTTCTTAGGAACTGCCACGATCGAATCTCCTCGAGATTGAAAATGTTGCCAAACCTTTCTATTTTACAGCGATCGGGGACGGGCGCATCGCCCTTTGGGAGAACAGAATTATGGGACGTTCGCGCAGATTTAAGCTAGAAGTGATTCATGATTTCACTCGAACTCAAAGCGTGGCGATGCTTTTTTTGAGCCTTTGCCGAACAGCATTGCCAGCCACTGGGGTTCAAAGCTGTAGCAAAAATCATCACTCTGGCAAAACAGTTCTTCTAGACTAGTCACTAGACTAGTCATAGACAGGGGGTTAGATCGTGGATTATTTGAGAGTTTCAGCGAATCGCCCACTCCTGATTCCTATAGAATCGGGCTGAGAGTTCTACCGGGTGGGGAGTTCGGTTTTTTGACCGCTCCCGTACTGACACTCAAACGATCGCTATCAGCGGTTCGCACTCAGCCGTCCGCTAAAAATCGAGATCGCCAATTCCTCGTCGGGTTTAGGTGTTTGGGTTAAGCTCGTTCGGATAACATTCCGTTACCTTGGTGCTTACCGCTATCGCAACTCATCCAAGCGCAACTCGCCCCTCTCGTTCTCCAGACAGATATCGATGCACTTTCCAACTCCTTCTGGATCTCCCACTCGTCGCTTGAGCTTGCTGTATGTGGCAGCATTAAGTGCGATCGCCCTGCTATCAATCTCGGGATACGCCCTCACCCAGAGATCGCTCGCCCAACAAGCCAGCGACGGTCGTACGATTAATATTGCCGGTCGGCAGCGAATGCTCAGCCAGCGGTTGACCAAAGCCGCTTTAGCCCTACAGTCTACCTCGAACGAGGCAGAACGGCGATCTCGCTGGCAGGAGTTAGAGGAGGTGACGACCCTGTGGGAACGTTCCCACAATGGCTTGCAACGCGGAGATGCCGAACTGGGATTGCCGGGAACCAACAGTGCAGCGATCGTGGGGATGTTTGCCGAGATCGAGCCGCCCTACCAAGCCATGCTGGCAGCCGCTCGCGAGATTTTGAACGTCGATCCCCAAAATCTCCAAAAAGCCAAAATCGAACCCGCCTTGAAGGTGATTTTGGCAAATGAAGCCACGTTTTTGCAGGGGATGGACGAAATCGTGTTCCAGTACGATCGCGAAGCCCGATCGCGGGTCGATCGGATGCGACGCCTGGAATCGATCTTCCTGGTGACGATTCTCCTGGTGTTGTTCTTAGAAGCCATGTTCGTCTTCCATCCCGCCGTGCGCCAAATTCGCGACGATATTCGCCAGTTGCGACAGGCGCGAGACCAACTGACTCGCAATAACGAGCAACTGGATGCCGCCCTCAAAGAAGCCCAGTCGGCAACCCGGCTCAAATCCGAATTTCTCGCCAACATGAGCCACGAAATTCGCACGCCGATGAACGCCACCCTCGGCATGACGACTTTGTTGTTGGAGACCGATTTAAGCCCCCTCCAGCGCGAATTTGTCGAGACCATTCGCAGTAGCGGCGACGTGTTGCTGACCATCGTCAACGATATCTTAGACCTGTCCAAAATCGAAGCGGGGAAAATGGAACTGGAAACTCAGCCCTTCGATTTGTCTCGCTGCGTGGCGGAAGCGGTGGACTTGTTCGTCCCGCAAGCCCAAGCCAAATCCCTCGATCTGACCTGGAGTATCGCTCCCGGTACGCCTCCGTTTCCCATTGGCGACGCGACTCGCATCCGCCAAATCCTGGTGAATTTGTTGAGTAATGCCGTCAAGTTTACCTCGGTGGGCGAGGTGGCAATTTCGGTGTCGTCGTCCCCCTTACCCGACTTCACTGAAGCTCGCGACGATCGACCCCTTGCCGAATTTCACGTTCGGGTGAAGGATACGGGCATCGGCATTCCCCAAGATCGCCTCGATCGCCTGTTTCAGTCGTTTTCCCAGGCGGATGCTTCCACCACGCGAGAGTATGGCGGGACGGGGTTGGGATTGGCGATCGGTCGGCGGTTGTGCGAGTTGATGGGCGGGCGAATTTGGGTGGAAAGCGAAGTCGGTCGGGGTTCGACGTTCCATTTTACGTTCCTCGCTGCCATAGCTGCCGAACTGCCTCCAGAAACCGGGCGATCGATCTCGTCCAACGGAAAAGTGCTGGGAAACGGTTGGCGACCTCCGATCTCAGACCCCGCCGATGACACTTTGATCGATGCCGATCTCGTATCGCCTTTGCGCATCCTGCTCGCCGAAGATAACGTCGTCAATCAGAAGGTTGCCTTGCGGATGTTAGAACGCATCGGCTACCGTGCAGATGTGGTCAACAATGGTCTCGAGGCGCTCGAGCGTTTACAGCGCATCTCTTACGATGTGGTGTTAATGGACGTACAAATGCCGGAAATGGACGGTCTGGAAGCCACCCGACTCATTCGCCGTCAGGGGCAATCTCCCGACCGTCCGTGGATTATTGCCATGACCGCCGGCGCGATGGCAGGCGACCGACAAGCGTGTTTGGATGCGGGAATGGATGATTACATTACCAAACCCGTCCAACTCCATGCTTTACAATCGGCTCTAGAGATAATTTCCTCTCGATTCGACGATCGCCCTCCCGCATCTCCCACCCCTTGACTTAGCGATCGCCCACAGTCCCTCGATCGTCCGCGAAGCGGCTGCCCGTTAGGGCTGCCAGAATTCTCGGCGATGCGAACGGCTGGCAGCGAACGACTCATTCCATTTATTCCCTTATCAGACAGATCCCGAAACGACCGTGGTCAACTTACAGGTACTCGAACAACTGCGCGAAGAATTACAACTCGAAGGCGAACCCGATGTAGTGACCGAACTCATCGATTTATTTCTCGCCGATACCCCCGATCTGATCGAGAGTATCCAACTCGATCTCGATCGCCGAGAAGCCGAAGAACTCCGACAACACGCCCACGCTCTCAAGGGAATGTGTCGGAATTTGGGGATCGTCGGTATGGCAGGCTTGCTCGCCGCACTAGAACGCCATGCCGCCTTGGGTTCCCTCCAAGACGCCCCGGAAATGGTGGCTCAACTCGACGCCATGTTCGATCGGGTTCGGCAAATTCTGGAATCTCAGCGCCGCGTGTGATGTGTAACCCTTCGATCGCCATCGGTTGAAGTTTGATCGAGTTTTAGCGGTGGGTAAAAAGTGGGTCGGTTGGGGATTCTCGGATCTCCAGAAAAGATTGACATCCGAGCGATAAATACAGCTACCGCATCCAACAAAATTTAGCCGATCGCCGCATTGAGAATTTAAGATCTATTTCACTCGATCGCCCTCAACTGTGTGATACAGTCAGGTGAGACACGCTAACAGACTGACCCAGATCGAGAAAGTCGCAGGAAAAAAATTTGAGTAATTTTACTTAATTTTTTCAATAAAAAACTCTCCCGATCGTGCAATCGTCCGAACATCAGTCAACGAGAAAGCATTCACAACTCTATCGCCCTCTCGTTTTCTCCCGGACAGCCTTTCGATCGACCTTTCGCTATCGATCGCGATCACTCCTTGACAAAGGCTCTCCCAACAACTCTTGCTATTCCCCATTCAGTTAGCGAGAAAACACAGCGCAATTGTTATCTACTTACCTTCAAGATCGATCGTTATGCCCTTTTCCAGAGCCAGTGGAATATTGCTTCATCCCACTTGTTTTCCCAGTCGGTTTGGCATTGGCGACTTAGGTCCCGAAGCCTATCGCTTTATCGATTTTCTCGCACGGGGCGGTCAGCGACTTTGGCAAGTTTTGCCCCTCGGTCCGACGGGGTTTGGCAACTCCCCCTATATGTGCTACTCGGCAATGGCGGGGAACCCCCTGCTAATTAGCTTAGAAGGGTTGCGAGACGATGGCTTACTCGCCGACGAAGATCTCGCCAATTTGCCAGAATTTCCCTTATATCCCATCGATTTCGATCGCGTCGAACAACTCAAACGTCCCTTACTCCAAAAAGCTTTCCACCGATTTCAAGCGGGTGCCGCTCCCGAACAACACCAAGAATTTCAGGAATTTTGCGCTCGGGCGGCTTATTGGTTAGACGACTACGCCCTCTTCATTACCCTGAAAAACGAAGTATACAACGGCGCAAACTGGACGGAATGGGACGCGAAAGTTGCCCAACGAGATCCGCAAGCCCTGGATGTGTGGCGCGACAAACTCAAAGAAGAAATTTTCTTCCGCAAATACTTGCAATTCGAGTTCTTCCGTCAGTGGTCGGCGCTGAAAACCTACGCCAACGATCGTCAAATTCAAATCATGGGTGACATTCCCATCTACGTCGCCCACGACAGCGCTGACGTCTGGGCGCATCCCAGTATTTTCTGTCTTGACGAAGAAACGGGCAAACCCGCCCTGATGGCAGGCGTTCCCCCCGACTACTTCAGTGCCACCGGACAACTGTGGGGCAACCCCGTCTACAACTGGGAAGCACTGCAAAAAACGGATTTTCACTGGTGGATGCAGCGCTTCCACGCTCTCCTCGATGTGGTCGATTTAATTCGCATCGACCATTTCCGGGGGTTTCAGGCATACTGGGCGGTTCCCGGCGACGAAGAAACCGCCATCAATGGAGAGTGGATCGAAGCTCCAGGCGACGCCTTTTTCGAGCGCTTGGATAAGGAATTAGGTAAATTACCCATTATCGCCGAAGATTTGGGAACGATTACCCCAGAGGTGGAAGAATTGCGGGATAAGTTTGAATTCCCTGGCATGAAAATCTTACACTTTGCCTTTGACTCCGGGAAAGACAACCCTTACTTACCTTATAACTATCAAAGCCCTAACTTCATCGTTTATACGGGAACCCACGATAACGATACCACCCTCGGCTGGTACGCCAAGCGTTCCGACGAAGACAACCAGCGGGTTTGGGATTATTTGGGGTGTTCTCGCGGGGAAGGATTCAATTGGGATTTAATTCGCCTCGCTCTGAGTACCAACGCCATTGGTGCTATTTTCCCCTTGCAAGACATTTTGGGATTGGGGAGCGAATGCCGGATGAACGAACCGAGTACTGCTGAAGGGAACTGGGGTTGGCGCTATGCTGAGGATGCGCTGCGCGACGATCTCGCCGATCGATTGCGCTGGTATACTCAGGTGTACGGTCGCATTTCGTAATAAGTAATAAGTTACAAGTTACAAGTTACGCACTTCAGCGTCCAATCGTTTCCTTCAACTGCTAAAGCAGCGGCGTAACCGGGGCGTGGTGATAGCTTTTTCAGGGAAAACTGAGAGGGGTTTTCGAGGGGTAATTGCAGCAAAAGGTTGTCTTCTTCCTCCAAGATTTCCACTTGCTGCAACCCCATTAATCCTTCTCCGGTAGCTTTGAGATAGGCTTCTTTTGCCGTCCAATAGGTAAAGAAAGCTTCGGTTTGCCGCTCTCCTTTGAGTTGGCATAATTTTCGGTATTCGCGATCGCTAAAAAAGCGCTTCGCCAATTGTTCGATTTCGATGTCCCGAATGGCTTCGATATCGATACCAACCGCACGATTTGCCGCGATCGCGTATAGGGCTAAACCGCCAGAATGAGAAAGATTGAATTGCCAGGAAGAATCGGCGAGAAAGGGTTTGCCGCGATCGCGATAGCTAAATTGAATTTCGCGGGAATCGCACTGTAAATATTGACCGAGTAAAGCTCTCAAAATTCCCCGAGCTGCGATAAATGAGGTGCGATCGATCTCTCGCCGAAATCGATCGGCTCTTTGGCGTTCGTCGTCTGCTAAACTGTCCCAAAATGCGGCGATCGACGATTCGGGTAAGTTTAAATTGGCTTGCCAAACCCACACTGTATTTGCATCCAACTGAATATCAATATAATTGGGAAACATTTTCGTATAAGGCGGCGATCGGACAAGAAAATTGAATGCTAGCAAATTCGACGATTTCTCCATCGCGATAAATCTGAGGAATCCACAGGTTTTCGGACTGACGAGAAAAGCGTTCGACTAGAATTTGCTGTTGGTGAATTAAGATATACTCTTCCAGTTCGGCAATCGTTTTATAATCGGAGAATTTATCTCCTCGATCGAAAGCTTCAGTAGAATTTGAGAGAACTTCTACAATCAGTTTGGGATAAAGAATGTAGTCTTCATCGGAGAGTTTGTCGCGATCGTCGCAAGTTATAGCTAAGTCGGGATAGTAAAAAATTCCCAAAGTTTGCAATCGCACTTTCATATCCGTTGTATAGGAAAGACAACCCGAACCGCGAAGATGATTTAAGAGGAGAGAGGAAAGATTGCCGACAATTAAAACGTGCGCTTTACTCGCACCTGCCATCGCCACGATTTGACCTTGAATGTATTCGTGTTTAATTGGGCTAATTTTTTCAATTTCTAGATACTCTTCGGGTGTAAAATAAGAATGGCTTCGGCTGAGTGCCATAGCAATCTCCGATTTGTTGCTAAGAGATTATTTATTATTTATAAAGTAAACGATTAGCTCCTGTAGGGTGGGTAATGGCGGCGAGATCGCGATCGTGTGCCCCAATATCCGTCGCCAATCCGCCGTTACCCACCGCATTTGAGGGAGAGAGCGTTCTTAATAAAGAGTCGATCGACGATTTCTAAGAAAATAAGCTAAACCGCTTTAACATCGCCTCGAGTAAATCGGGTAACATTTTTCCCAATTCTTTCGCATCTCGAAAGGCTAATTGTTGGTAGTTTGGTAAATCGAAAGAAACTCGACCGGAAAGATCTCTGCGATCAAGACTTGCCAGTAAAATTTGCTCGGTACGTTTGCTTTGCAAAGCATAACCAATTTCGACGCAAACATTGGGACTGGGAATTAGCTGTGGTTCGTCGCCGGGAATTTGGGCGATCGCGGTGGTATCGGCAATAAACAGCAAACTGCGGCGAATTTTTCGCAAACTTCGAGCGTTGAGGCGTAGGGGATTCTCTGCCGATCGTTGCGATTCTTCTAATTTTAAAGGAAGGCGCGATCTCTGATTTAACGTTGCGATCGCTGCCTGCAATTCCTCGCGCAAAGCTACGCTAGAATCGGGATATTCCGTTTGGTAACACAAAAAGATAACCGGATCGAGATGCGCCATCACATCTTGTTTGGTAAAATAAATTTCGTGACTGCTGAGGTCGATATTAGAAATAGCATAACCGCCACTTCCTTCAATATAAAACTCGACAACTTCCCCATCTAAATATCGCCGAAACCATTCCGAGTCTTTGACGTGATCGCTCTCTTCCAAAAAATCCGCTCTCAACCCCGATTTTAATAAGCTATTTTTACTCAATCGCAAATCGTAAGGTCGCTTTTCCAGTTCGGAAAGCGGTTCGTATTGTTGAAGATACCACGCTTTTAACGAAATAATAGACATACCCAAACTCTGTTAAATTCTGTTAAATTTTCAACTTCAGAGAACAAGAAACCGGGTAATTCTGACCCAACTGCCAGAAACCCGGTTTTTCAATATAACAATTTTAGGAGTTCGCCGAATGCAATTTTGACGTTGCAGGGAAAGTCTCCCATACCAACCTTATCCGCTGGGTTCTTATATTTTACCGCATTCTGTTTTGGATGCGAAACCCGAGCGGCGATCTCCCCGTTCGACCTCTTGACCACTCGATCTGCGGTCGTTTCGGGTCGCACCGGCTTTCATAGTGTCAAAAAACCGTAAGAATTTCCTAGAGCGATCGCGTTTTCAAGTCGATCGCTCTACACAGAATTACGCCAAATCGAACAGTAACAACTCAGCAGAACTTCGAGCTTTAATTTGAAGTTGAGTTTCCTCATAAAGTGCCGCACCATCTCCAGTTTTTAAAGACCGATCGTTCGCCTCTATTTCACCTTTTACGACTTGTATCCAGGCGTACCTATTTTCGAGAACTGGGTAGTTAATGCTTTCTCCAGATTCTAGTACAGTGGCATACAAATTCACATCTTGATGAATCTTTAATGCATTTTCTCGATCGTCCGGCGAAACGATTAAGCGCAGGTTTCCCCGTTTTTCTGCTTCCGAATAGTGCCTCTGTTCGTAACTGGGTTGCAGTCCTCGGCGATCGGGTAAAATCCAAATTTGGAGGAGATGAACGGGATCGGTTTGAGAATGATTGTACTCGCTATGAGCGATTCCCATTCCCGCACTCATGCGTTGCACTTCCCCGGCACGAATGACCGCATTATTCCCCGTACTATCGCGATGTTCGAGTGCGCCATCAACGACATAGGTAATAATTTCCATATCTCGGTGAGGATGCGCATCGAATCCTCCTCCTCCACTGACTCGATCTTCGTTAATGACGCGAAGTTGACGAAATCCCATATGGTGGGGATCGTAATAGTTGGCAAAGGAAAAGCTGTGGTAAGAATCCAACCAACCGTAATTCGCGTGTCCGCGATCTTCTGCCTTACGAATTACAATCATCATGACCTCCGAGTTATAGTGTAAAGTATGCACTAAAAAGTAAGATAGTACCCAAAAAGATACTATGAACGAAATTGAGGGCGATCGCCCCACTTGTCCGGTCGAATATACCCTCAAAGTGATCGGCGGACGGTGGAAAGTTTTAATTTTGCGAGAATTATTTCCCGGAGTAAAACGATTTAACCAACTTCAGAGATCGCTTCGCGGCATTACCCAAAAAATGCTCACCCAACAATTACGGGAAATGGAAGCAGACGGTCTGATTCACCGCCAAGTTTACGCGCAAGTTCCCCCTAAAGTCGAATATTCCCTCACGCCATTGGGAGAAAGTTTAAAATCCGTTCTCGATGCGATGCACGACTGGGGAGAAAAATTTAAGGGTTAGTTGTATTAAAATTTATAAAGAATGTTTCGATCGAACAAACGCAATCCCACAAGCACAAAAAATCCCCACCCAATCTCTACGGATGGGTGGGGAAAATCATACAGAAATTACGCCGTAGCTGGATAGACGCTGACTTTTTTGCGGTTTTTACCTTTGCGTTCAAACGTGACAACTCCATCGACTAAAGCGAAGAGGGTATCGTCGTTACCGCGTCCGACATTGTTTCCGGGGAAAATCTTCGTTCCCCGTTGGCGAACCAGAATATTCCCCGCTTTGACGACTTGACCGCCATAGCGTTTGACACCCAAACGCTGAGCGTTAGAGTCGCGACCGTTTCGGGTACTCCCCGTTCCTTTTTTGTGAGCCATAATTGTCTCCGATCTCTATCTTTCTCAATCTTTTCTATTCTGCCGCAGTTTCGGCGGGTTCCGACGTTTCCGCTGGGGTTTCCGCTTGTGCCGACGCGACGGCAGACCCGTTGAGATTAATCGAATTAATCATCAAGCGGGTGATTTCTTGGCGGTGTCCCCGTTTTTTGCGGGTCTTTTTCTTGGGACGCATTTTGTAAACCAGAACCTTGCGACCCCGGAAATGGCGCATCACCGTTCCTTCTACCGTTGCGCCTTCAACAAACGGCTGACCGATTTGCACGCTAGCATCGTCGCACACCAATAATACCTTGTCGATGGTGACAGAAGCTTCGGGATCGACGTGCAGCAACTCGATGTCGTAAAACCGACCGGGTTCGACTTTCAGTTGCTTGCCGCCTGTTTCGATAATTGCGTAAGTCATAATAGATATCCTTCAAATAGCCGTACGGGTGTCTAGCAGTTTCGCTAGTCTTGGCTGTACCCGATCCGAGCTTCAACTTCGCAGCCAGCCCACCATTATCCGCGAAGAGTCGATCGCCTGTCAATTGGTCTTTTGGGATTGGGAGTTTGGGGTTTGGGGTTTGGGGTTTGTTAGTAGTTAGTGGGTAGGGTGTGTTGAGGAACGAAACGCACCATTATTGTTAGTTGTTCTCTCCCCCTGCCTCCCCGGCTTCCCCGGCTCCCCCTGCCTTCTGCGATAGATTCACTCCGGGCGATCGAAGGACAACCGCGATCGCGTTAGAATACGAGAAACGCAAAATACGAAGAATTGTAACAAAGCGGCATACTCATGACTCAACCTCAACCCAGCGTCACCCCCAACCTCGTCGAACCCAAACTCGGCTTTAACGACTACGCCGAACGCCTCAACGGCAGAGCGGCAATGCTCGGTTTTATCATCACCCTCGCCATCGAATACTTCTCGGGACAGGGATTGCTCTCTTGGCTGGGCTTAATCTAGCGCAGACTTCGTTAAAATGGGGGTGTACGTCAAAATAGCGTGCCTCCCCTCAAGTGCAACCTACCGCGCTCGAAAAGTGCGATCGAATTCCAGATTCTTGCGGCTTGGGTTCGTACCTTGAAATAGATAGGATGCTGAGTTCGGATTCGGGTCACTCTTCTTTCTCGAGAACGAACGCGGCTCCATCCTCCGCTTAATCATTGTGTCAAAGTGAGTCAATCGCGATGAACGCTGCCCTGCATCGAGTCTTAAAGTCGGTTTACCGCAAAGAACCCATTTCCAGTTTTATCTTAACGATGGGAGCCGTCGATGTGGCGATCGGCGGCTTGGGAAACCATTGGTCTTTATTTTCAGTGGGGTTAGGAATCGTCAGCTTGGCAATCGTCCTCCGGTGGTGGCAAATTCAGCGCTTCCACGAAACCGAACTCGAACCCGAACCCGAAACCCCCAACTCCTACTATCTTCCCCCCAGTGCGGCTTCTCCCGCACTCCCCAACCTGCGTAACTCTCGCAAGCGCCTGCACTAACCCCTACAGACCCCCTCGAGTCCAACGAATGGGAGGGTGCGTCGCGATTCCACAGCCCCCCATTTCCCAAGGCTTTATATCGTTTTTATTCAATGCTGCTACCCATACCGGGCTGTCTCGAGCGGGGAGGCAGAGATAGTGTGTGTCGCTAAAATTGAGGTCATTGATACTGGAGAGCCCGCCTCTGTGCATTCGGGCGATGCTCCTGTAGAGTCGCTACGTCCACCCGACGGGCTACGCCAACGCGATACTCCTTTGGAGTCGCCGAAGCGATCGATCTTGACTGTTCCATATATAGATGAAATACAATGTGTCGCTTAGGGTTCATTGACTAAAAGCTATAAGAATGACTTATCATTATTACGAGCGATCGATCTCGTTTGTGTCTTGATTTTCGATCCAGAAACCGTTTATTCTGTAAATTAATCAATTTTTTGGGATCGGAAGTATTAAGGAAGTAGCTATATATAGTCTTTTATCTATTTCTAAAATAGATAAAAGACTATATGTAGTATCGATCAATAGGAAGACTTGATTGAAGATTCCCCAATCTCATCCGACTTTCCTTCCCAAATTTCACCCTCGATCCCAACGATAGAACCCTGAAAAGTTCTTAGCTAGAATCCCCCTCTAGCTAAGCTTGGTATTGCCGATTTTTGAGGAAAATTCATGACTCATTTCTTCAGTCAGACCATCTGGCTGGTGCCTTGCTATGCCTTAATCGGGGCAGTGTTAGCCATTCCCTGGTCGCCGGGACTGATTCGGCGCACCGGACCGCGACCGGCGGGATACATCAGTATTTTCATGACCCTCTTAGCCTTCGCTCACAGCTTGTTGGCACTGCGAGAGATTTGGCATCAAGCCCCCGAATATTTATCCTTTAGCTGGCTTCACGCTGCCGGATTAAACATTACCTTAGACCTAGAAGTTTCGGCAGTAACGGTGGGAGCTGCCGCCGGGATTGCCGGATTGAATTTGCTCGCGCAAATTTACGCCGTTGCCTACCTAGAAATGGATTGGGGATGGGCGCGATTTTATTCCTTGATTGCGCTATTTGAAGCAGGGATGTGCTTGCTCGCCCTGTGTAATTCCCTGTTTTTCAGCTACGTCGTCCTGGAAATTCTCACCTTGGGAACCTATCTCATCGTCGGGATGTGGTACAACCAACCCCTGGTGGTGACGGGGGCGCGAGATGCGTTCCTCACCAAGCGGGTGGGGGATTTGGTGCTGTTGATGGCGGTGGTTGCCCTGTTGCCCATTGCCGGAACCTGGAACTTTACCGAGTTGGCACAGTGGGCGCAAACGGCGCAACTGGAACCGAGAGTGGCGACGTTATTAACATTAGCTTTGGTTGCCGGTCCGGTGGCGAAATGCGCTCAATTTCCGCTGCACCTCTGGTTGGACGAAGCCATGGAAGGACCCTATCCGGCGACGATTCTCCGGAATACCGTCGTCGTCGAAACTGGAGCGTGGGTGCTGATTAAACTACAACCCGTCATCGCACTGTCCCCTGTGGCGTCCCAAGTCGTCATTTGGATTGGGGCAGTTACCGCGATTGGTGCATCTTTGATTTCCATCGCCCAAATCGATATCAAGCGGGTACTATCGTATCTGGTCAGTGCCTATATGGGTTTGGTATTTGTGGCGGTGGGAACTGGACAAACGCAAACTGCTTTAATGTTTCTGTTTACCTATACCATTGCCATGGCATTGCTGGTGATGAGTACGGGCGGCATCGTTCTCAATAATATTTCCCAAAATTTGACCCATTACGGTGGGTTGTGGTCGCGCCGTCCCATTTCGGGAATTTGCTTGCTGGTAGGTGCGGGGTCTTTAGTGGCGTTGCCTCCCCTGGGCGGTTTCTGGGCGTTAGTTCAAATGGGGGATTTTCTGTGGAAAAATCAACCGTTGTTATTTGGAGTTTTGCTCGCCGTTAATGGGTTGTCGGCGTTTAGTTTAGCTCGTCTTTTCGGTTCGATGTTTGGCGGCAAACCTACCGCTATGACCGTTCGCTCTCCTGAAGGATTGTGGTTGTTGGTTATGCCGATGATGGTATTAATGGGATTGGCGCTGCACGTTCCGTTGTTGCTGTTGCAATGGCAGCTTTTACCGGATTGGTCGCAGATTGATCGCACGGTCGTATTCCTATTGGTTTTCTTAACCATAGATGGATTGGCTCTGGGTTCTTTAATTTACCTCAACGAAGGCTGGAAAAAACCCGTTCGTTTTGGACCTCAATTCCTGCAAGATTTCTTCGCCTACGATTTATATACGGCAAAACTGTATAAGGTGACAATCGTTTTTTTTGTGGGAATTGTATCCCAGGCGGTTTACTGGTTTGATCGGTTTATTGTCGATGGCGTTGTCAACCTCGTTGGTTTGGCAACAGTCTTTGGCGGACAAAGTTTGCGGTATAACATTTCCGGACAAACGCAGTTCTATGTCTTATCGATTTTGCTGGGAATTAGTTTGTTTTTATTCGCAATCGTGTTTCCGCTGTTTAATCTCTCGTTCTAGCGATCGCCGCTATCAATTTGTTCGCGTTTTATGGTTTAACATCGAACGATGCTCACTGCTTTAATTTTAGTACCGATAATCGGTGCGATTCTCATCGGATTCTTGCCCACGCCAGAAGGATCGAATTTACCGCGCAAAGCTGCCTTGGCGATCGCGATCGGTCTTTTCTTCTATAGTTTTTGGTTGCTAACCCAACTGGATTTATCTCAATCTGGCGTTCAATTTACCGAATACTTAACCTGGGCAAAACCCATCGGCTTGAATTACACCTTGGGTGTAGATGGTTTAGCTTTACCCCTAGTTGTCCTCAACGGGTTATTAACATGGGTTGCTATTTACAGTACCCGCGAAAAAATCCATCGTCCTCGGTTGTACTATTCCTTAGTTTTGTTAGTCAATGCAGGCGTGACGGGAGCTTTTGTCGCTCAAAACTTGCTCCTATTTATCCTATTTTACGAGTTAGAACTCATTCCCGTCTATTTCCTCATTGCCATCTGGGGTGGAGCGAAATCGCAGTACGCAGCCACTAAATTTTTGCTCTATACTGCCGTTTCGGGAATTCTAATCTTAGCCGCTTTCCTAGGCATTGCTTGGCTATGCGGAGCGTCGAGTTTTGACTTAGCGACTATTTCTACAGAAGACCTCTCGCAAAAATCGCAACTCATTTTACTGTCGCTCCTTTTGGTGGGATTTGGAATTAAAATTCCCTTAGTTCCTTTACACACTTGGCAACCTGATGCTTATGTCGAATCCGCACCATCAGTGGCAATTTTATTAGGGGGAATTTTAGCAAAACTCGGGGTTTATGGATTGCTAAGATTTGGCTTAGAATTATTCCCAGAAACTTGGCACTTAGTGTCTCCTGGATTGGCAATTACCGGTTCGGTAACGGTGATTTACGGTGCATTAAGCGCGATCGCCCAAAAAGATATCAAACGGATGGTTGCCTACAGTTCGATCGGTCATATGGGCTATATTTTAGTCGCGGCTGCGGCTAGTACCGAACTCAGCGTTTTAGGAGGCGTCGCTCAAGCCATCAGTCACGGTTTAATTTTGGCATTACTGTTTGAATTAGTCGGGATTGTTGAAGATAAAGTTGGCACGCGGGAGCTAGACGTTCTCAACGGATTGATGAATCCGGTGCGAGGATTGCCGCTGGTGAGCGCATTGCTAATAACGGCGGGAATGGCAAGTGCGGGGATTCCGGGATTAGTGGGATTTGCGGCTGAATTTCTAGTGTTTCAAGGCAGCTTCTCGATCTTCCCAATTTGTACGTTGCTGTGCATTTTTGCCTCTGGTTTAACGGCTGTTTACTTTGTGATTTTGCTCAACAGAACTTGCTTTGGAAAGTTAGATAACAAGCTAGCTTACTATCCTCGTGTCGTGCGATCGGAACAAATTCCAGCGTTGGTTTTAACGGCTATTATTATGGTCTTAGGTATCCATCCAACTTGGTTAGTCCGCTGGATAGAACCGACAACCGATGCGATCGCCCAAAGTTTTCATAAACCTAAAATTGTGGCAATTTCTCAACCTAACTTGATCGCCAGTTTTGGCTCGGACTTAGACCGATAGTCTTCAATTTCAAAAAATTTGCTTAACTTGCTATGTCAACCACACTCACTCCAGCTAAAATTCCTCCCTCCCAGCACGAATTTGCCGATGTCATTCATCGCTTAGAAGCGGGGGGTTCTATGCTCCCCGATACCCCAGAAAACTTGATGCAAATCATCGGCATTTATAAAGCCTATGCCGTGCCGATGGATTTCTACTGGCGGGATTTGCTGTATATCGCCGAGCGCGTTTTCTTAGATCCATTTCCTGCGTTTAAATACTTTTTACCGCAAGAGTATTTAGATTTGCACAATCACTATGCCGGAGATGATGCCGATCTGCGAATTTGGCGCGGAGAAGCGACGGCACATCCCGAATTATTAGCCTTTATGGAAAAGGGAGAAACCTTTAAAGGCTCGAAACTTTTTCACCATCTCTGGCACGATCGCATTAATATGGAATTTGCCGAAGCGTGCATGCGAGCGATGCTTTGGCATCAAGGGATGGGGGGTCGTTTCTATGATTATTTAGAAGATCCCGAATATATTGCTAATGCCGATCGCGCGATTAAAGCTTACTTTAAAGGCAATCCTTTAATGCTAGGCTTGTATAAGCTTTTTCCCAATATGTTCTACGAAAAAGTTCGCGAACTCTCCTACTATGCGAACTTAGGCTTATTCTGGGAAGTGATGGCTCCGGTATTTTTTGAAATGTCGGATATCTACGATGAAGGTGGATTTAAAGGCGTTCCCGATGCCATGCAATTTTTAGTGAACGGGATTTTTGCGATCGCCGGACGTCCCATCTACCATCACGTTTATATTCGGGGAGAATGCTACGAAATTATTCCCAAATCGAAAGGGTTTACCTGGTTGTACGAAGCGGCACTTCCCTATGTAGAAGCCGTGTTTTATCGCACCGCACCGTTCCGAGGAACCAAATCTTATAACGCACAAGCACAACAAGTTCCTGCCGAACAGAAAGACTTTCATTACGGTATTCTTTATGCCGATGTCTTTCCCGTTGGCAGTGCCGGAATTCCCCCCACTTTATTAATGCAAGATATGCTCCATTTCTTGCCGCAATATTTGATTGATTATTACCAAAAATATTGTCGGGGTGAAGATGATATTTTGATTCAATTGGGAATTACGTTTCAGAGATCGATGTATAATGTTACATCGGCAGTGATTCAAGCGTTGCGAACGGCGTTATTATATCCATTAGACGACCCCAATCCCAAACACTTAATGAAAAATCGTCAGTTCTTTGAAATGCAAATGGATCGTTTCAAACGTCCGGAAGCAAGGTTGCGCGACATTCAAAATCAGGAGTATCGGTAAGTATGGCAAATATTGTTGAAATTGCAGTCAATACCGAAGGATTTTCGACCCTAGTTGCCGCCGTTCAAGCAGCGGGTTTGGTCGAGGCATTGCAATCTCCCGGACCGTTGACCGTCTTCGCACCCAACGATGCCGCCTTCGCCAAATTGCCGCCGGGAACCATCCAAACTTTGGTGCAAAATCCACCGCAACTCGGTCGCATTCTCAAATATCACGTTGTCTCCGGCAAGTTAACTCAAGCGGATTTGGCACAATTGGGAACGGTGACTTCCCTAGAAGGGGCACCCATTCCCATTGACTGTTCCGATGCATTTGAAGTTAAAAATGCGACGGTTATTGCTGCCGATATTGAGGCGGATAATGGCATCATTCACGTTCTCGATAATGTGATTTTGATGGGTTGAAGAAAAACACTCGATTTTCGATCGCCAAAGAGCCAAAAAAGGCAATCGCCAAAATCAACTGGAAAATTTTAATCAAAATAGCCATCAATCCAGCTTAAACACAATGCTATAACTTGGGAAAATTCGGTTGCCACCACTCGTGCCAATCCCACCAAGCCGCTTCTAAAACCTTGTAAGCTTCCTCCGGAGTAGAACCATTTAATGGCATTGACATATACGTCCACAAGCAGCGATCGTCTCGCCATTTTTCTCGACCTAATAGTGCGGGGAAAATTCGGCTGAATTCGGTATCGTAGATGTCCTGATTGTGTTTGTATTGATCTTGACTGAAAGTGGTTTCGCCGCGAGGATTGATACAGGAACTGAGGTAAGCGCGATCGGTATCGGATAGCAAAATGTAGTGACCGACATCGGGTTCGTAGCCTTCTTTAACTTGTAATTTTTTCTCGTTTTTCTTATCAGTATTTGATTCTTCTTTGTCTTTTTTGAGTTGGTCTTGGATGAATTTTTGGACTTCACCTCTCGTGCGGACAACGTAGCGCATTTTGACATCTAATACTCGATCGTCCTGACGATATTGATAAAAACGACCAACTTTTAAAATCGAGCCTTCTGTATCGGGTTCGGGTAGCGGTTTGAGGCGTTTGGTTTCGACAGATTGCCATTGAGAAAGGGGAACATTCTCCTCAAATTCAAAAGATGCCATTTGTCCCACTTGAGGATCGATAAGGGACTTGCCTAAAACGAATCCAGTCGTGAGTAAGTTAAATGCCAATAACGGCAATCGTAGTTGCGTCCAAGAACTCAGTTTCATTTCAGTTTCCGTGTCGTATTATCAAGATTTCAAGCAAATTAATGGCTATAAATTAATGCTAGAGATTGCCTTTGCATTAGGAAGCAGAAGGCAAATTCGAGTCGATATCCGACGAATCGAAATCCTCTTTTTTGATAAGCAAGTAACAAGCACCACCAAATAAAAGAACCGCGATCGCCCCAAAAATTTGCGAGCCATCGCCAACATGCCAATAGTCAAAGGCTTTATCGTCTCCCGTATTCGCTAAGTAAGCCATAATAAATACGCGAACGCCATTCACAAAAAATCCCACTAAAATCGCCAGTAAAGGAGTAATAAACTTAGCAATTCTCTGGGTGGGAAACATAATGACAAATAAAAATCCCAGCCGCATCAAAAAGTCGATCGAGCTAGCTCCGCTACAACCCTCGTAGACTTTTACCGTAGAATTTGGTAAAATAATAAAAACATCATCTAAAGACACATTGAATCCAACTATTTTTAAAACTAAAGTTGCAAACTGAGCCGTAATATGAGTTAACTGCTGACCGCTGATTAAGGTCATCAAACCTTCTAAGATTCCGGATAAAAAACGCTCTCCAGGCAGTGCTAAAATAAAAAAGGCGAGGAATTCTTGCCAGTATTGCTGGAGTCCTTTAATACCAGAGGCGATAAGTCCCAGTCCCACCGCAAAAATGAGCGGTAAAGCTTGTAAAAAAGGACCGCCTTCGGCAATTTGCGAGGTTTTGACCAGTGCGAGTGTCAGGATAACCGTTCCCAAAACGCTTGAAAAGAGATTGCTTTCTAGGTTATAAGTATCTTTCCGATCCCAAATTTGGGAGACGATCGCCCCCCAAAAAATCACGCTGATGCTAAGGGTTTTCAAATCTCCCGTTTTCCAGGTCAATCCCAAATGAATCGCGAACAAACTAGCGGCGATCGCCAGTATCCAATACTTTGGTTGATGAGCTAATTTCAGTGCATACATGAGCAGACGATCGAATCAGATAGAGTTGAAAATTAAAATCGATTTTTGCTGGGGTGCAATACACCCAAAAGGACGATTGTCAGTCGCCCCTACTTTTTTATTCTATCCTCCTTTTCTCGCGCCTTTCCGGAACGATCGAGGGGATTATCACCCTGAAAATCCTCACACAACCGAGGTTTCCCAATTCGCGAACCGTTAAATTACCGAAATTTTTTCTAGCTCGCATTGGGTCTTCAGCAAATATACTGAATCGGGGAGCAGTTCGAGATCGATCACCAACCGACAATGGCTGCTTGTCCCGAACGCCCTTACCTTCGATCGGCTAATGCCTAGGTCGCGTCAGTAACGGTGGAGCCAAAGGCAAAATTCCCGGTTAGGGGTTAATCGCCAATTACCCACGATCCATGACCCATGACCAGAAACTGTCCGATTCCGTCCTGACGTTATGTACCTCAAAAGGCTGCACCTGCAACAATTTCGGAACTACGGGGAACAGCAGGTGGAGTTTCAAGCCCCGAAAACCATTTTGGTGGGCGACAACGCTCAGGGCAAATCGAATCTGCTCGAAGGCTTAGCGTTTCTCTCGACCCTGAAAAGTTCCCGTGCGGCGAGCGATCGCGACTTGATAGCCGAAGGAGCCGACACCGCGCAGATTATCGGCACTCTCGAACGGCAAATCGGCGACATCGAACTGGCTGTCACCCTCCGCCGGAATGGACGGCGCACCGTCGCCCTCGATCGCGAATATTGCCGCCGCCAGATAGACTTTCTCGGCATTCTCAACGTCGTTGAGTTTTCCAGCCTCGATCTGGAATTGGTGCGCGGCGCCCCCGAATCTCGGCGGCGATGGCTCGATAACCTGGTGGTGCAACTCGAACCCGTCTACGCCCACATCGCCAAACAGTACGATCGGGTTCTGCGCCAGCGCAACGCCCTCCTGCGCCAACATCGCCGCCTGCGACACGCTACCAACGCCCCGGATACCGCTTCCCTGAATGCGACGTTACCCGTATTCGACCTACAACTGGCAACGGAAGGAACGAAGGTGATGCGACGACGCGCCCGTGCTTTAGCGCGTCTGACACCCCTCGCCCAAGCTTGGCATCGAGCCATTAGCGGGCAGCGAGAGCAACTATTTATCTCCTACGCCGCCAACGTAGACGCCGTAGGGAAAGAGGACGAACCGGAGCGGTTGCGGCAAGTGTTTCTCGATCGCCTCGGGGAATACGCAACCGCCGAAACCCACCAAGGCACGACCCTCGTCGGTCCCCATCGCGACGAAATCGTCCTCACCATCGATAACACCCCCGCCCGACACTACGGCTCCCAGGGACAGCAGCGCACCCTGGTTCTCGCCCTCAAACTCGCCGAACTGCAACTGATCGAAGAAGTGGTCGGCGAACCCCCCTTGCTGCTCCTCGACGACGTTCTCGCCGAACTCGACCCCCACCGCCAGCGGCAACTCCTCGAGGCGATCGAAGATCGCTTCCAAACGGCGATCGCGACTACTCACCTCACCGCCTTCGATACCCAATGGCTGCAAGGTTCCCAAATTCTCTACGTCCGCTCCGGACGAGTAACGGAACGACCCGATTGAGGTGGGGCGAGTTGCACGATTTCTACCGTTACCGTCCTGCCATCAAAATGCGATCGGCTGTTAGATTTAACTCGGGAAATGTGGGAGAAACAATCTCCATTTTTCCCGTAAAACATCGTTCTTGGTAAGATTCTTCGATTAAAGTTAGAATCAACACAACTTGGCGGTAAGGGTCAACAATCCAATATTCGGGAATGCCTCTTTGGGCGTATTCTCGTCGCTTTTCGATGTAGTCGCGATCGTAGTTGGGTTCGCCAGGTTGTCCGGGCGAAACCACTTCGACAACGAGTGCGGGAACTGGTAGATCGGCGTATAGTAAAGCTTGTTTGAGTCCGGCGATCGCCCGAGCAGAGGCTTCAGAATGAATGATTAAGTCCGGTTCGCGGGCAGTGACTTGACGGCTACTGACAGCAATCTGTTGTTTGATACCCAATCGATCGTGAGGAATACCCATTTGCAGAAAAGTTGCTAGGAGAAAAATGGCGATCTGAGTGTTAATCGTGCTTTCAGCCCCCATTTCAACTAAAACTCCATCAACCAATTCGTAGCGGGTATCCGTGCCATCATCATAGTTGAGATATTCCTTGAGGGTCATTTTGTGCCCAGTTGAGAATGTCATCGCTTCAGCCTCCGGCAATTCTCCTTCATTTTAACGGAGTCCATCTCGCCTTTCGCCCACCCGCTTTCAGCCTCCTCTGGGGAAAGTTCTGCCAGTTTTTGAGGGAGACAAAGTGCATAGGCGATCGATCGCTAGAAGTATATGAGCTTAGAACGCTGGTATGCTACTTTCCCGCAATCCCTAAACAACTCCTGAAACTATGACCTTTGACACTAACTCAAACATAACTTCAGCATCGATCGATCTGGTCGAGATCGTGACAGGTCAAGATTATGATTTTATCTTGATGAGTTCCGGAAATGATTCTTACAGTCACGACCAATTGTCCATTGCTCAAGCCAATTTGCTTTATAACTCTAGGGGAGTGGATGCCGTTGTTTTAATGGGAGGAGATGATGAGGCGATCGACGATCGAGACAGTCGAATTTACTTCGGAAATGCCGGAAACGATACAATTACTGGAAATGGTGGTGACGATACCATTGCTGGGGGGCGCGATCGCGATTCTATTGTTGGCGGCGAAGGAAATGACGCTCTTTTTGGAAACTTGGGAGAAGATTTCATCGAAGGGGGTAACGGTAATGATTCCCTCTTTGGGGGACAAGATCGCGATTTTCTTTACGGGGATGCGGGTGACGATTGGATTTCAGGAGATAAAGGTAGCGATGTCATTTCGGGGGATTTAGGATTCGATACGCTGACGGGAGGAGAAGGCAACGATGTATTTCTGCTGCAAACGACACGAGGTTTCGATATTTTAACCGACTTCCAACGCGGTAGCGATACGATCCAAATTTCCGGCGGCATTCGCTTTCGCGATCTAATCTTACAAAGTGTGGGAATGAATGGCGAAGATACCCTCGTTAAAGTGACTGTAACAGGAGAAGAATTAGCTATCCTCAAAAATGTGCGATCGACCGATCTCACGAGTGCGGATTTTAGCGAAACCTCCACTTTTAGCAGTTTTGAAGAGCGCATCATTCAACTGGTGAATGACACTCGCAGCCAAAATGGTTTAGCACCTCTCACCCTCAATTGGCAACTGACGGCGGCAGCCGAAACCCACAGTCAAAATATGGCAACTCAGGATTTTTTCAGCCACGCGGGGATAGATGGATCGAGGTCGATTGATCGCGCGCAAGCTGCGGGATATCGATCGACATTTGTCGGCGAAAATATCGGCGCGGGTTATACTTCTCCCGAAGAAGTCGTTGACGGATGGATGAACAGTTCCGGACATCGAGCCAACATTTTAAATCCGGATTATACGGAAATTGGTGTAGGTTATGTCTTCCTCGAAAACGATCCGGGTAGTATCAATTACCAGCATTATTGGACTCAAGTCTTTGGTTCTATGGAATGAGATCGATATTGACTAATTCTAGGTGAATATTTTCTCGCGCTTGTAGTTCAAATTTTGCATAATAGATATCGAGAAAATACAGGCGATCGCGCTGTAAAAATTGCTCTAAGACTCGCCTCCTTCCCGCACGATATTCTGATTCCGAAAGCCAAGAATATTCCCGGCGAATTGCGCGAGCGTAAGCTTGATATTCACGGGAAGGAGAACCGAGAATGGCTAAATCGGCATCGAGCAAAATTCGAGCTTCGAGATCGTTGGTGGGTGCTTGATGGAATTGAGTGTATGAAATCAGAGAAATAACGCGATCGATCTTGTCTGGATTGATTCCTAATTCTGCAAGTTTGCTGGCTGCATACTTCCCACTTTGAACTTCGTTATCGCTGGATTTGGGATTATAAATCGCATCGTGAAACCACGCGGCAAACTGAAGCGAGGGAAAATCAATGTTACTCGCTTTCCATTCTCCAACGAGTTCTAAAACCCGATCGATATGCGTCAAATTATGATAATGGCGATCGCTCCCAGAATAAACTCGAAATAAGTCGCAGAATACGCGATCGATCTTCGAGAGATCGATCGCAAATGGCTGACATAAACGCCGCCAGGATTCTAAAAGTACGGGAACTCGATCGGGAAGAAAATGGCAACGCATTTACACGATTTTTCCGGACGCTTCTGGTGCGTTTCGTTCCTCAACACACCCTACCTGCTTACCCAATTACCCATTACTCATTCCCTAAAAAAACTTTTCCATTTGCCGAAAATCGCGCTCGACTTCCATCCATAGCGCTCGATTATGCGGGTCAGTTTTCAACGATTTTTTCAGATAAATTCTGGCTTTTTCAAAATCTCGTTTTTGGATTAAGTAGCGTCCGAATCGCTGATAAGTCACCGCTTGCCACTGGCGAATTTCCGGATCGTCGGGAATGCGTCCGGCTAAACCTTCTATTAAGGCGATCGCTCGAGGGAATTTTTGTTGTTTGAATAATTGTTGCAATCGATCGTAACCGTTGCGTTTGAATTGGCGATCGATTTCCGAAAGGTGGGGAGGATCTCGAAAAACAGACTCTTTTTCCTTCGGTTTTCGGGTCACTTTCGGTTGTGGGGACGGCGATTTGGAAGCCGGATTTGTCGATTGATAAGGGGGTGCGGATGTGGGTAACGGATCGCTCGTCGATCGGGCAACTTCCATTAAAGTTTTGTAAGCCTCGTGCAACTGCACGAACTTTTCTTGGGCGTAGCGATCTCCGGGATTGGTATCGGGATGATACTGGCGAGCCAGCCTGCGGTAAGCGGTTTTCACCTCTTCCAGGCTGGCTCCATTTTTTAATCCCAATACTCGATAGCAGTCCGTTACGTTCACGTTGGCGAGTTAGAGTTAAAGAAACGAATTGAGATCCCAGAGAGACAACTCTCGAGCGAGACCTCTTGATTCTCAATTCTAACCTGCTTTTTCTTCGATGACCTTATCGATCAAACCGTATTCTTTAGCTTCGGCTGCGGATAAGAAATAATCGCGATCGGTATCTTTCTCGATCTTCTCGAGGGGTTGCCCCGTACGCTGCGCCATGATTTCGTTGAGCAGGTTTTTAATCCGCAAAATTTCTCGGGCTTCGATATCGATATCGGTGGCTTGTCGGCGTCCCGTGCCGCCCAACGGTTGGTGGATCATAATCCGAGCGTGGGGCAGAGCCAACCGCTTTCCGGGGGTTCCCGCCGCCAGCAGGAACGCGCCCATCGATGCCGCCAACCCGACGCAAATCGTCACCACCTCGGATTTAATGTACTGCATGGTATCGTAAATCGCCATGCCAGCCGTCACCGAACCCCCTGGAGAGTTGATGTACAAATAAATCGGCTTGCTGGGGTCGTCGGAGTCGAGATAGAGCAGGTAAGCGACGATTTGATTGGCTAAGGCATCGGTCACTTCTTGACCCAAGAAGATAATCCGTTCTTGACTCAAGCGGGTGTAGATGCTCACCCACTGTTCGTACTGACTTCCCGGAAGGCGATAAGGGACTTTAGGAACACCAATAGGCATAAGTTTCTCGTTTTAATGTCTCGCTGTGAGGTCGATCGCCTCTGCGATCGAACGGGATGTTTACAGGGCTGCTGTCAGCGGTTTGGGTAACTCTTTGGTACTTTTGAGAACCCGATCGATCAAACCGTATTCTTTCGCTTGTTCGGGCGTGAGATAGAATGTGCGATCAGTATCTTTGGCTAATTTCTCCACGGGTTGCCCCGTATTTTTCGAGAGAATTTCCAGCATGGTTTGCTTGTTCGCCAGCACCTCTTTCGCCCGAATTTGAATGTCGGTGGCTTGACCGCGAGCGCCGCTGCGAGCTTGGTTGAGAACGATCGTCGCGTGGGGTAAACTGGCGCGATATCCCTTGGTTCCTGCCGACAGGATCATCGCTGCCGTTCCCATCGCCTGACCGATGCAAATGGTATGAATCGGGGGTTTGACGTAATTGAGGGTGTCGCAAATGGCGAAGGCTTCCGTTTCAAAGCCGACAGCATCTCCGGTATACCACGACGTTCCCGTGGAGTTGATGTAGAAGTAAATCGGTTTGTCGGGATCGTCGAACTGTAAGTACAGCAATTGGGCGATAATCAGTTCGGTGACATCAATTCCAATGCGCTGTTTCACTTCGTCGGAGGAAAACAGCGGCAGTCCCAGATAGATAATCCGCTCTTTGAGCAAGAGGGATTCTAAATCGGGCGGTGGGGTGCGATAGGCGACATCGCTGTAATAGCCACTTTGCACGGCTTGAATGGGTGAATTCATGGAATTGAGAGCCTGTGTTTGTCTGACAATCGTGGGATTCTTTTAAAATATAGTAGCGCGTTCTGGGAGGGAGCAGGTTGCTGCTGGCGGTGCGGTTTTCACGGTGGGGTAGGGGCGATACTCCTCTGGAGTCGCTACGCGATCGAGCGCGATTTCCTGCTCTTTCAATTTTGAACTTCTGCGCCAACGATCGATCGCACATTGAGGTCGCTTCCCATGATTGTTCCCTTGAGTTTAGGAGAGTGAGGCATGAAAGTTAGCGTGCGTACCGCGCTCAGCGATGCGAATTTGGATGCGACGCAACCCACCAATCAGAGACAGTTATCGGTGTCCGTCGCTGCCGTTGCCGGGGAACTCGATCGCGATTTGCCATTGAATTTGTGCTTGATTCTCGATCGCAGCGGTTCGATGAAGGGAACGCCGCTGAAGATGGTCAAGCAAGCGGCAAAGCGGATCGTCGATCGGATGTCCTACGGCGATCGCCTGTCAGTTGTGGCGTTCGACCATCGAGCGACGGTGTTGGTTGCCAACCAGTTTCTCGAAGATCCCGAAGCCGTGAAAGCCCAAATCGACAAACTACAAGCCAGTGGCGGAACGGCGATCGACGAAGGGATGAAACTGGCGATCGAAGAGTTGGCAAAAGGCAAGCAAAATGCCGTCTCCCGCGCCTTTCTGCTCACCGATGGCGAAAACGAACACGGAGACAACGATCGCTGTCTGAAGCTGGCAAAACTGGCGACAGACTATCATTTGACCCTGGACACCTTGGGGTTTGGCGATGCCTGGAACCCAGACGTACTGGAGGCGATCGCCGATGCCGGAGGCGGGACGCTCTGCCACATCGAACAACCCGACGACGCCGTGGCGGAATTTTCGCGGCTGTTGGGACGAATGCAAGCCGTGGGACTCACCAATGCTTACTTAACCCTGTCGCCGATGCCCAAGGTGCGCCTTGCCGAACTCAAACCGATCGCCCAAGTTTCCCCGGAAACCATCGAATTGCCCCTGACCGAAAAAGACGGCAAACTTGCCGTGCGTTTGGGGGATTTGATGGTGGACGTACCGCGCGTAATTCTGATGAATTTGTACGTCGCGCAGTTGCCCCCCGGTCACTATCCCTTACTCAAATTGCGCGTGTGCTACGACGATCCCACAGCGGGTGTAGACGGTATTTTATCCGATCCGATTTTGGTGGGTGCCGACGCGATCGAAGATTTTCACGGATCTCCCGAACCGGAGGTACAGCAGCACGTTTTGGCACTGGCAAAGTACCGTCAAACCCAACTCGCCGAAGCCAAGTTGCAACAGGGCGATCGCTCCGGTGCGGCAACGCTGCTGCAAACGGCAGCCCAAACTGCGTTGCAAATGGGAGATGAGAGGGGCGCGACCATTTTGCAACAAAGTGCGACCATGTTACAAGCCGGGGCATCATTGTCCCAGGGCGATCGCCAGAAAACCCGTATTGTCTCCAAAACGGTTTTGCAACCTCCCGAGAAATAAAAGGCAAAGGGCAGGGGAAGCTTTCTCGAGCAGGGGGAGAAAACAGTGACCCGTTACTACTCCCAAGCAACTAGCGACTAGCAATTACAAACCCCAAACCCCTAATGACCAATGACCAATGACCAATGACAAATAACCAACCCTAAACCCCAACAAGGGATACAGGGTTTTGCTTAACTCGTACTGACGTTAAGTAATATTTAATCGATCGCGTTCTCTTCGGTTTCCCCGCTGGGTTCGAGGTCGGAGTCTTCGAGGTTGGCAATCACTTCGCCATTGAAGAATTCGGCGAGGTGTTTGGCGGCGATATCGACTTCATCTTCCTCCCAGATGGCAGCAGGTGGAGGCGATAACGTTGCATTGGGATGGGGTTCCGGTGCGGCAACTGGGGAGGGCGACGCGCCATTCCGGTGGGGTTCAGTTGCCAGAACGGGTGTGGCGACGGGTGGAGGAATGGGTTCTTGGGGTGGCGGGGGTGCGGGTGCGGGTTGAGATCGACCGTTCCCGATCTTGGGAGAAACGGAAACGGTTGCCGTTGTGGGGGAATTGGCGGTATTCGATTCTAGGCGAACTTCGATCGGACCTTGGCAAACCTGAAAGAACGCCTGTTTGATTTCCTCGAGTTTGGAACTGGCAATTTTAATCAACCCCGGACTGAGGGATATTTTGGCGATCGATCGATCGAAGTAACTCAACTGTCCTTGTTGGCGGAGCAGTTCCCGAGTCGCTCGTTTGGGAATGAGTTCCAGTACGGCTTCCCAAACCTCGGTTGAGGAAAACCCAGCATTTTCGGGGTTGGGAGTTGGGGGTGGGTTTGGTGTGGGAGATGCGGTTGGCAAATTTCCCGGTTTCCCCGTTTCTTCGTGTCGGGGTGCTTCCGGTCGATCGATCGGCGGGTTAGGTGAGGGTTCGGGTAAACTCCTTGCGGGTGGCGGCGAACTGGCAGGCGGAACGTTACTAGAAGGAGCGTATCCCACAGGGGAAATTTGGGGCGAACTGGCAGGCGGAACGTGGCTCGGAGGAGCGTATCCCACAGATAAACTCGCCGATGGGGGTCTCAGTGCCGACGGCAACAGTCCCAACAGTGCCACTTCCAACCACAAACGCGGTTGTGTCGTACTTTTAATCTGTCCCTCGCACCCGCGCAAGTGCTGTCCCCCCGCTAAAATCAGTTCGACACTCCAGCGTTGGGCAAACTGACACAACTGCTCCCAAGTGTCGGGGGTGACGGCAACCAGATCTCGCCGATCGGGCGCGGTTTTGGCGATGAGTAAATCGCGGTAGAATCCGGCTAGGTTTTGCAGGATGATCGGGGGTTCGCGACCTCGATCCATCAGATGGCGCACTCGTTCCAAGACGGTGTCCGGGTTGTCGTCGGCGATCGCCTCCAGCAGTGCCATCAAGTCTCGTTCGGGAACGGCGCCTACTAAATCCCACACCCGATCGACCGTCACCCGATCGTCGAGGAGTCCCAATTGGTCGAGCAAACTTTGGGCGTCGCGGAGTCCGCCTTGGGCAATTTGTGCGACTAAGGCGATCGCCTCGTCGTCAATGGCGATCGCTTCTTTGCGGGCAATTTCCTGCAAGTGAGCCACCATCGCGGCGATGGGAATGCGGCGAAAATCGAACCGCTGGCAGCGCGAAATAATGGTGGGTAAGACCCGCTGCGGGTCGGTGGTGGCTAGAACGAAAACCACGCGATCGGGCGGTTCTTCCAGGGTTTTCAGCAGCGCGTTGAACGCTGCCGTACTGAGCATATGACACTCGTCGATGATGTAGAGCTTGTACCGACACTGCACCGGAGCCAATTGCGCTCGTTCGATGAGATCGCGAATATTATCAACTCCGGTATTGCTCGCCGCATCGATTTCGATGGTATCCAATGCCATGCTGTTGGCGATCGACCGACAGGCTTCGCAGGTCCCACACGGTTTTTCCGTAGGGACATCCCATGCGAGACAATTCAAGGATTTTGCCAGAATCCGAGCGCTGGAAGTCTTCCCCGTTCCCCGCGGTCCAGCGAACAAATACGCCGGAGCGATCTTCTGCTGGCGGATGGCACTGGTCAGCGTCGCCGCGATCGCCTCTTGACCGACCAGATCGGCAAATGTTGCCGGTCGGTATTTGTGATGGAGCGGTTCGTAAGACATAACTCGTGGTTTGTCATTTGTCATCGGTCATTCGTCTGAGAACCGATGACTCATAACTTAATGATGCAAGGCGTTGCAGGAATTGGCGATCGCGACGCCAGCTAGCTCTGGCAGAGTAGCTACGCCGTTTTCAGTGTGACGTGTGAGGGGGATGGAGAGATGAGGGAAAAGAAAGCCGGGGGAGTAGGGAGACGCGGAGACACGGAGACCGTGAATGCAAAAGCGCCAAAGCGCGACTCCCCAAATGACTAATGACAAACCCCCAACCCCCAACCCCCAACCCCAAATCGTCAATTGAGATGTAGCTGAATTTGCTTGTCTTTCAGCTTTTCTTGCACCCACCGATCGAAAAACTGCTCTTGTAGTTGCCGCCGGAGGTTGTTATCCAGGGGTGTGGGCAATCGATCTTCAATCCGTAAGAGCATATAGCGACCTTCCATTTGAAAGGGACCGACCACTTCTCCTGCTGCCTTGCCGGCAATCCGATCGCGGATGGCAGGCGGGAGTTGTCCCATGGCAAGTGCCCCCATCGCACCACCAAACGCGCGATCGTCGGTAATCGAATGCGCTTTGGCTGCGTCTTCAAAGGAACTCGAGCCGTCGAGGATTTGCGCTTTCAGGTTTTGGGCTTGCTGCGGATCGGCAACGACGATGCGAGACAGAACGACACGATCGAACAATGCCTGGTTTTGCTGGAAATGCTCTTCGATCTCCCTTCCCACCGTCTCGATTTTGAGCTTTTCCAGTTTGAGTGCCATCGAGATCCGCTCGCGAAATTGGGCGTAGTTCAGACCCTGAGATTGCAGCCAAGACTCGAACTGTCCGCTTTCAGTCAATTTATTTTGCAGGCGGAAGTTGACCATCGCTTGCTCGACCTGATTCGGATCGACCTCCAAGTCCGATCGCGATTGGAGTTCTTGCTCCAGGACGTGCTGGTGCAAAATTTTTTGCAGAAATCTCGGTAACTCCCCTACGGTACGCAAATAGGCGATCGCTTGGCGCAGCGAGATGGACTGGTCGTCGATAGACAGGAACTTTTCCGCTTCCATAAACCGATAGCAATACTGAATGGGACTGAGCGCGTCGCTCTACAAATCTTACCCTTTAACCTTAACCTCGAACACGTTGCCCGCAAAGATAAAGGTCAGACCCCCTCCCTCTCGACGAGCCGTCAAATCCTCCAGACCCACTGCCCCGACTCTGGGTAGGCTTTGCTAAGCTCAAACGCATCTAACGTTCCGATCCCGTCTCCCCCTCACCACCTTCCCTCGTTAGTCTCGTCCGTTAAATGCGTTAGGGCATGTCATCAATTAAATTTAGAACTCTTTCGGGACAAAGATTTAGGTGCGATTGCTCGAAAACGCATCCCCAAGCTAGAATCCACGCCTAGTGCGGGATGTACAGCTAATTGATGACAGACCCTAGATTTTTCTGCAACTTTACAAAAACTTTATATATCTGGATAATCTTTGTTTTTTCAATAAAGATTATCGAATCGGTTTCCATTTGTCCTTCGATTTTTTGGCAATTGTTTATACTAGTCAGTAATGTCAATCCGGATTTCTATCCCCCCAATTGAAATTTATCTATCTTAAGGTAGATCGATGGAACTGAAAATTAGTTTATCTATATTAAGTAGGACATTAAATCGGACTTTACCAGTCCTTAACCTGAAATCCAAGCATTTTTCCGAACTTGACGATTAATCTAGGAAAGATTTTAATTGGACTCAGGAGAAAGAAAAAAATTATTTTCTTTCTAAAAAATATTTGTAAATTTCACGCAAGCATCAAATTTCAGGGTGAACGATGAACTCAGCCGTTTTACAAAACAACAGCAATTCGACGGTCGCACATTCCTTCTTTTCTAACTCTCCGATTCCGCACCGCTCGGCATCCTGCGCCATCAAGCGCCTGTTCGACATTGCAGGTAGTCTAGTGGGACTCGCAATTCTCGCGATCGTATTTTTACCTATTGCGATCGCCATCAAGCTCGATAACCCCGGACCAGTCTTCTTCAGCCAAAAACGGCATGGTTTAAACGGAAAAATGTTCACGATCTATAAGTTTCGCTCCATGGTCGTAAATGCCGAAGAAATGAAAGATCGGGTTGAGAATGAAGCGAGCGGGCTTATTTTTAAAAATTTCCAAGATCCTCGCGTCACTCGAGTGGGTAAGTTTCTGCGCAGCACGAGCATCGACGAATTTCCTCAATTTTGGAACGTTTTGATGGGAGAAATGAGCCTAGTCGGGACTCGTCCTCCGACCAGCGACGAAGTGAAGAACTATAACGCTCGCCACTGGCGCCGACTCAACGTCAAACCCGGTATCACCGGCGAATGGCAAGTTAACGGTCGTTCGGAAATCTCCGATTTTGAAGCAATTGTCGATCTCGACTTGCGCTACCAACAGTGCTGGACGCCATTGTACGACCTTGCCATTATTTGGAAGACGATTTACGTGGTTTTTGCCAAAGTGGGTGCGGTCTAGTTTGATCGCGAAAATCGCTTCCTTTCCACTCTCTAACTCCTTCTTTCCCTCACCGTTACATTTTCCGTAACTCCCACCCAGACCTTCCCATCTCGTTTACGGTTCGCTTTAGATACACGCTCGGTGATGCTTGCTAAACCTTAAAATTCCAGATTTGAGACAATGCAGAATAGTCCGAATAACTTTCGTTGTGCTTTGTTCGGGGAAAAGAATTTCTGCTGTCTAATCGGGATAGATGGGAAAAACATTGGGAATTTCACCCTCGGTATCCCAAGGAATTCTGTCCCAAGCAAAAACCGTAGCATCGGGAACGATCAAAAGATTGCCAAACGTACAGCGTAATTCTGGAAAAGCGAGGGCAATTCGTTCGAGTTCGGTCGCTCGATTGACCGTCTCGCAACATTTCAGTTGCAAGCGAGAGTATTTACCTTGAGGCATGGGTTTTTGATAGATGCAGCCGTCAATCCATTCGCTGGCGGGTTTGGTTTCTGACAGCTTGAGAAAATCTTCGAGCCTTAAAGATTGAGGAATGGCTGCGGTCATTTTTTAAAATGGAGCGCGTCGCTACTTCGATAATATCGCGAACATTGTAGAGTTGTAAACTTGATTTTGACCTGGGGCGATCGTTTGGTAAGATTGGGGCAACTTTGCCGTTACCTCAGAAATTTCTGATGTTCGATTCCCAAATTGGCAAGTGGCGATTGCACTTTCGTCGCTTTCGTTGGTATGGTGTTGCCGTCTGTTGCGCACTCGTTATTCTCGGATTAAATTCGATCGCTGTTTCGCAGCAACCCATCACCATCAAAGTGTTAATGTCCGCATTGGAAGCCACACAGTGGCAACCGTTAGTCGAAAAATTTGAAGCGCAAAATCCCGATATCGATCTCGAAATTATCGAAGGTCCTAACGCGACGAATTTAGTTGAAGATCTATATACCTCATCGTTTTTATTAGGCAATTCGCCTTACGATCTGGTGTATATGGATATCGTCTGGACGCCAAAATTTGCGGCAGCAGGTTGGCTTATGGAGTTGTCTGATCGCATTTCTGAAGCGCAATCTCAAGATTTTTTGGCAGGAGATCTCAATGGCGGACGGTATCAGGGAGAACTATATCGAATTCCGTTTCGTTCCGATGCGGGGATGTTGTACTATCGCCAAGATTTGCTCTCGGCTGCCGAACGAAAGCCCCCAGAAACCACGGAAGAATTAATCGAAATTTCGCAAGAATTACAGGCGGAAAATAAAATTGATTGGGGTTATGTTTGGCAAGGCAAACAATATGAAGGATTGGCCGCAATGTTCGTCGAAATTCTCAAAGGATTTGGCGGATTTTGGATCGATCCGAACACCCAAGAAGTGGGACTCGATCGCCCCGAAGCGATCGCCGCTGTCAGCTTTTTACGCGAGACGATTGAATCGGGTATTTCCCCCAGCGGTGTTACCACCTATCAAGAAGAAGAAACCCGCCGTTTTTTCCAAAATGGTAAAGCTCTATTCCTCAGAAATTGGCCCTATGTTTGGGCATTAGCGAATGCCGAAGATTCTCCCGTAAAAGGTAAAATTGGCTTAAAACCGATGGTTTACGCGCCGGGGCACGAAAGCGCTGCCTGCCAGGGGGGATGGGGGTTAGGGATCTCGAAAACCACTCAGCATCCCGACGAAGCGTGGCGGGTTATCGAGTTTATTACCAGTGCCGCGACGCAGAAAAAATTTATTTTAGAAACAGGTTACGTTCCCAGTCGGCGATCGCTATTTACCGATCAAGAAATTGTGGCTAAGTACGGTCACTATCCGCAACTTCTCGAAGTACAAGAAAGCTCGGTTTTACGACCGCCGATCGCCCAATACGCTCAAGCTTCCGACATTTTACAACGCTATCTCAGCGCGGCACTCACCGATCGCATGACGCCGGAAAAAGCGATGGCGGGGGCAGCAACCGAAACTAGAAATTTGTTAGGACGATGAGGATAGCAATACAAACCTATTTTAGAGATTTTCCCAAAATCTAGATCGTGATACATAACGATCGTCGGTAGAATCTTACCTTTCTCGCATCTATATTGAGTCGATCGTTGTAGCTCCAAGTTGAGATAAAAAGATGAAGCAAGATACCCTTCGTGCCAGAGAACAAAGAACGGGATGGTTATTAGTCATTCCTGCTTTATTACTCCTGCTTCTCGTCTATGCTTACCCCATATTAAGAGCATTTGGCTTGAGTTTATTCTCGCAAAATTTAGGAACTCAATTGCAGCCAGAATTTGCAGGATTAGCTAACTACAGCCGCATGATAGCTGATGGTCGTTTTTGGCAAAGTATCGGGAATACAGCTATTTTTACCTTCTCTGCACTAATTTTAGAATTAGTGTTGGGGATGGGGATTGCGTTGGTTTTAAATCAAACCTTTCGCGGAAAAGGCTTAGTCCGGACGATCGCCATTTTACCGTGGGCACTACCGACGGCAATTATGGCATTAGCTTGGACGTGGATTTTTAACGACCAATATGGTATTTTAAACGATATTTTATTGCGGTTGGGATGGATCGAAACTGGAATTAATTGGTTGGGAAATCCAACATTAGCGATGGTTGCCACCATCGTCGCTGATGTTTGGAAGACCACCTCATTTGTCAGTATTTTGCTCTTGGCAGGACTGCAATCCATTCCTCAAGATTTGTACGAAGCTCACGCCATCGAAGGTGCAACGCCTTGGCAGAGTTTTCGTCAAATTACACTTCCCTTGATAATGCCTCAAATTACGATCGCCGCTCTGTTTCGCTTTGCCCAATCCTTTGGAATTTTCGACTTAATTCAAGTGATGACCGAAGGTGGTCCCGCCGGAGCGACGGAAATGGTTTCTTTATATATTTACGCGACGGTTCGGCGGTATTTAGATTTTGGTTATGGGGCAGCTTTAGTGGTCGTTACGTTCTTAATTTTGATCGTTGTCGTTGCATTAGCTGCATATTTAATCGCTAAACTTCGCCGTTCTACAGGTGTCGAAACCTAATTTAACATGATGACTCAACGTAAATTTTCTGTTGCTTCTTTGCTGTTAGGGTTGGCGATCGTCTTAGTTGTTCTCTTTAGCCTCGGACCGATTATTTGGCAATTTTTAACCTCGATCAAAACTAACGATGCGATCGCCGCAATTCCCAATGTTTACTTTCCTAACCCCAACCAACTTACGTTAAATCATTATACGGAACTCTTCGCTCGCCGTCCGTTTTTCAACTATATGTTGAATAGCTTTCTCGTATCGATTCTCTCGACGATTCTCTGTTTAGGACTGGGTTCTCCCGCAGCTTATGCCTTAGCTAGATTGCGAATTCCCGGCGAGCGAATTTTACTGGCACTGATTTTACTCATTACTTTATTTCCTTACATCCTGCTATTTTTGGGACTACTGGAAATTGTCAAAGCGTTAGGGTTGGGGAATAATTTTCTTGCCTTGATCGTTCCTTATACAGCTATCAATTTACCCCTAACTATTTTGGTGATGCGAAGTTTTTTCCAACAATTACCGCGAGATCTCGAAGATTCCGCTCGAATTGAGGGGTATGGAACTCTCAAAATGTTGGTCGAAATTCTGTTGCCTTTAACGTTACCTGCTTTGGTAACAACGGGAATTCTCACCTTTATTTTTGCCTGGAATGAGTTTATTTTCGCTCTTACCTTTATTACGGTAGAAAATATGAAAACTATTCCCGTAGCTGCCGCGCAACTTGGTGGATCTTCGGTGTTTGAGATTCCTTACGGAACGATCGCGGCAGCTACGGTTTTAGGGACGCTTCCTCTGGTTTTGCTGGTACTCTTTTTCCAGAAGAAAATCGTTCAAGGTTTAACATCTGGTGCGGTGAAGGGATAAGGATTCTGCCACGAACAACTCTCTATTTTATTGGTGTAACAAGTGAGATGTATGCCTTACCACCTTTTTCAATAGCTGCATAATCTCGGAGGCTTCCCAGTCTAGGAGGTTACTGGCAAATTTAGGAGCTTGGCGAACGCTCTTCAATTTAAAGATGCGTTCAACTCGGTCAATGATTTGAGCTTCTACCTTCTGTTGTTTGAGATATTTAATAACTAGAACTTGTTGAATGCGATAGATATCATTCCAAGATTTTAGGCTATTTTGAGAAGTTCTTACACTCACTAATTTTTTCTGAAGATCGGCAACCTCGGGTAGAGCTTTCGGGACAGGTTGCGAACCCGTTTTTTCCTGTTTGCGAGCCTCCGATGGAGCAGAATTATAACCTACACGAAGTGCAGCATCTGCAACACGAACTGTATTTTCTGCTAACTCTTGACCCAAATTGGTAATTCGATCGATTCCCGATTCAATGTCATCTAATTCTTGCGCTGTTTTTCTTAGAGAGTCAGTTAGTTTACCCATGGTTATATCTGATTATTTATCTAATAAATTGCGACCAATACTTGCCGGATCTTCCTTTGTCCAATCTTCTTCCACAATGTCTGCTCGCTTCATCATTAATTCGCTGATGTCGGTTGTAAGAAGTCGCTTAGCTGCTTGCAATAAACGGAGAAAACTGCCGACTCCTTTTTGCTCTTTAACTTCCTCATATACGGATTCAAAATCGTCTAGAAGTTTTGTAGTGGCGTTGAGTTGATCTCGCAAATGCGTCACTTTGCTCGACAGATCGACTTTTTCCTCCTGAAGTTCGCCTTGAAGCTTGATGCTGTGAGCTAAAGATTGTTGCAGGCTGTCTTTAGCAGAACTGGTGCGGTCAAGTTCCGTCATGACTGCAACCAGACTACTTTTCAACTCTCTAACTTTAGCTTTTGCCTCGATTTGTCTCCGAACCAACTGACCTCGACTCGTTGACAAATTTTTATATTCTTTCCGAATCGTTTGATAAACCCGATCGAGTTCATCTCGAGTTAGATTTTGAGTATGAAGCGGAAATTCACTAACACTTTTATACTCCTTAAAACCATTCATCATGTTTCACCTTTCTATCCAAGATTTATGAACGTCATGCAGGCTGTTTAGATCGGCTCTATTTTAGCCAAGTTTTTTCAGTATGACGACTGGGGTATTTCTGTATAACCCCAAGATCCTAATCTTAATTCATCTCGATGCTTTAAAAACGTTAGATCTCTCAAACACAAGACTAACATTGTCTTTCTGTATAGTCTATCTAGAGATTCTCTAGAGAAGCACAACTCGAATTTAATTACATTTCTAATGTAATTTTAGCATAATTTTGCAAGTTTTCAACGAGGAGTAATGAAACAATTTAATAGAGATCGTTCGCTAAGATCGAGACAATTTTTAACAAGATGTTACTTTTACTCCATAGCTAAACTAGAGAGTCATTTCACGTTGTTGCGTGTTATGCTGTCTTGAAAAAGCGAATAATTTCTCGCACGTTGTCCAAAAATTGACTGTCCGCACTGAGTTGGGCGATCGCATTTTTAGCTTCCCGAGAGAGGCGATCGTGTTCGGCTTGATTGGTGGCTTTTAAATCTTCGTGCGCTGTTGCTAAACGAGATAAATCGCGGCGCAGAGAATGGGTATCTCGATGTACATGAGCGGCAAAAGAATCCGATTTTTCCCTATCGAGTTGATATTCCAAGTTTTTAACGAGTTCCTCTAAGCTTGCCACCCGACTGCGAAGTTCGATAATATCTTCGCGAGGATGAGAAAATTCCCGACCGATGCTGCGCAACCGGACGACGAGGTATTGATAAAATGCGATCGCCGGACGCACGGCAGTCAATAATAAAACCGCTCCAGCACTGACGTAACCGATGGTGCTAATTCCCGTTGCTGCCACGGCATACAACCCCACCGCTGACAAGAAATGCAGGGAAATTGCCGCCCAAAGCGATCGCCGAGCTAGCTTTTCGACATAGTGCAATTGGCGATCGTCTACGGCAATTTCCTTCTGCTTCGACTCTGCCCCTTGTGCCAAAATTTCTTTTGCCCCAAAATGAATATTCCAAGGCACGGTAACGATTAAGATCGCCCACCAAAAACTCGCCGTCCCGATCGCCCAATCGATAAAATGTCCCGTCGGAACGTGCAGCCATTGCAGAATGCTAAAGGTCAGTAAAACTAAGATAATGAGGACGATCGTAAAAAATCCAAAATTTCCCAGATCTCGATCTAAAGTATCGTTCATGTTCCATACCTACTCGCGCAATTTTGGCTTTAGTATGGCGAAATTTTCGATAATTGTGGATGAAGTTGTGACAGTTGCTAAAGCTTCAAACTTTAGGAGCCGATCGGGAGGCTCGAAAGCTTGTGGGCAACCCCAACAGCTAAAAATTTTGTCCGTCAATCGTTTTCCTTTTGTCGTCTGCCTTTTCTAAAACCGGAAGCGAATTTCGATTTCTCCCCGCGTGTCCTCGTCAAAATCCGTCGAACCGCGCAGTAAGAGGTTATCGTCGATGCGATAGCGGACGCCGAAGCGAGTGGGTTGGTTGGCATCGAGAACGCGAAGAACCGAAGCCGAAACATCGTCAGTAATATTGACACCCAATTCTGCTCCCAAGGTGAGGCTAGAAGTGCGAGCTGTGGTGGTGGGAAACAGGCGAAAATCTTGCAATCCTAACGCTTGATTTAACGCCGTTTGAAATTGAGTTAAGAGGACAGAACTTGCTAAATTCGCCAAGGCGAGAGTGCTATCTCCCGTTCCCAAGGTGTTAATAAATCCACCTCCTATCAAGGCGACAATTTCCCGCTGACTGCGCTTAGGACTGCTGCTCAATTCCAAGTTTTCCGCCAGTTGGCTGGCAAGTCCGTCAACTTTGGCTTCGATGCGAATGGTTTCGAGGGTTCCCCGTTCGATCGCCAATTCTTCGACTTCTGTAGAAGTGGTCGTAGCATCTTGAGATAAGGGGCTGTGACTGGCTTCTTGAACGGAGGCACGCATCAACACATTTAAATTGGGATCGAGTCCTCGTTCCCGATCGAAGGTTGCGGTATTGGGATAGTTTCGTGCCAGGGTAAATTCGGTGGTGAAGATATTAACCAAACCTTGTTTTAAGTCGATCTTTCCGTCTGCGGTGGGAGCGTCGATCGGTCCGTTAACCGTCAGCGCACCATCGGCAATAAAATTGAGAACGGGGGGTTTGAGAATTTGAATTCTTTCGCCCAAAATAAGGTTGAGATTGGTATAAATGGGTTGAAAGGGATTGTCGGGTTCGGCAGAAAGGGTTGTGGCAGTCTCTGCCGTTTGGTCGGGTAGCAAAATCTGACCGTTGCGGAGGAAAATTTGCCCGCCAATTTCTGGATTGAGGAACGAACCCCGGATAATAATTTTTCCATCAATACCGCCTTCATAGCGTCCTTTAACGTTGAGCTTTAAATCCGTCATAGTAACGGTTAAAGCTTGTTCGGGATCTTCGGGAAGCAGGGAAAATCCAAACAGGGGATAGACCCCTTCGACGGTGACTTTCCCTTGCTCGAAGTTTCCTTGAATTTTGTTGGCGATCAGGCGATCGCCATCTAATGTTGCCGTTCCCGTCACTCCGGTTAGGGGTTCTGGCAAATTAGGAGAAGAGAATGTGGCATTGGTTAATGAAATTTCCCCTTTAGTGATAATATCCTCAGGAAGATTTGCAACTGTAGAATTATCCTCAGAATCCGATACACTGCGCGTCCCAGAAATGATTAAATTTGCCTCTCCCTGTCCTCCTTCCCACTTCACCGCGTCAGTGAGAAAATTGAGAACGGTGAGTCCTTCATTCTGGACGCTAGCCGTGATGCGAAAGGTATCTTCTGTTGGAGCGATCGTAGAGCCGGGGAATTGATAAGGCAAAGAACCGCCGATCTTAATCGGTTCGTCCCCTTCGACAAAAACTTGAGAGCTAAAATCTAGCCGACCGTTGCTATACAGAAAACTCCCAAATCCGCGATCGATCTCCTCTTGATTTAAAACGCCTTTATCCAGGGTAATTTCTCCCCGTGCTTGAGGATTGGTAAAACTACCGGCTAAGGTTGCGCTGGCGTTGAGATTGCCGGAAATCGATACGCCGCCGGGGAATTGAAAGAACTTTTCGAGAACGGTGCTGGGGAAATTGGCTAAGCGAAATTGAGCAGATTGTTGCTCTCCACCCACGAGTCCGCCAAACTCTAAAATGGTTTCGGTTTCCTGGTTTAAATTAGCGCGGATATCGAGGTTCTGGAAGTTCCAAATGCCGTCGAGCAAACTTCCCTTGGCGATGATTTGGTTGAAGAGATACCGATCGCCTTCAGTTCCCCAGATCCAAGTTGTATAGGCGTTGGCATCGTTTTCGTCGCATCGATCGGACTCCAATTGTCCCACGCAATTGTGCAAGTCGAACTCGAGATCTGCCCCCGTTGCTACGGAACCTGTAGCAGCGATCGTCCCGTTAAATTCGCCTTGCAATTCGGCAAGTCGCGGTAAGGGGTTCTCAGCATCGTCGCGGGTGCGTTCTTGCTCTAAGAGGGCTTCGATTTCCGAAAAGAAGCGCAATTGGTCGAAGAGGGGAGCTTCGGGAATGCCGACAGAGTAGAGGTCGAGGTCGTTCGCTGGGGTGTATTCCGCAGGCTGCACCCCTCGCGAGAAATCGTCGAGATCGAACCATTGCAGCGTCGTCAGCACGTCTTGGACTCGACCTCGGCTAATTTGAACGTTGCCGTCGAATTGGGGGTCTTTCTGGAGGTTTTTGACTGTAGCAGAAAGGATGTATTCGCTTTCGCCTTTGCGTAAGGTGGTGTCTTCCAGAACGAGACTGTTCCCGGTATATTGGAACTGACTTTCGAGAGAATTGGCGGCGAGAAATCCGATCGTCGGGCGATCGATCGCAATACTCCCTCCTCCCCTTCCCGTTACTAAATTCCAAGTTAGATCAGTAGAAATTGCTCCGGTAATCGGCGGACGCAGTTGGGACGAAGCCGGGGGTTTGAGATCGAAAGGCGATAGAGGTAAGTTATCGAGATTCAGAGTGAGGATGTCGCCCTTTCGTGTACCGTCAATGCTAACGCGATAGGTTTGTTCTTCGAGGGCGATATTGCGTCTGCGGCAGTTTGCGGGAGACCCCTCCCCAACCCCTCCCCCACTAGGAGAGGGGCTTTCCGATCCTTCGTCTTCTTCGAGAGAAGGTAGCGCAACTCCCCCTTCTCTTGCAGGGAAGGGGGCTGGGGGGTTAGGTTCTACCGCACAATCGATACTTTCTTCGCCTTGCCAATCAAAATCGCCTTGGAATGCTAGGGGCAAATAACTCCAAGACTGACCGGGTTTTTGGGGAGACTCGAATAAGACCGAGAGACGATCGCGCTCGCCCACAATCCCATCTTGTCCGGCAAGGGAAACGACTAAACCTTCCGGGGTTTGTTGCAGCGGTCCGGCGAGGACGGTATCGAAGGCTGACTCGTTAAGTTTTAAGTTAGAGAGTTGCAATCCTCCCTCGCGAACGGCGGCTGGATTGAGGGAAGCGGCGATCGCCTGTGGGGTAAAATCGGTTAACGTTCCCGCTAAGGTGGCGCGTCCTGCCAATTCTCCTTGTAAGTTGAGGGCAACTTGTTTTCGGGTCAAGGCTTCCAAGCGTTCTCGGGGGAACAGAGAAGCGATGGGCAATCGTTCTGCCGCCACTTCGGCGTTCCAGTTGCCGCGATCGAAATTGCCGTCGATAATCGCTTCCCCGTCTCCTAACTGAAATCCAACGATGCCATCTGCTGTCAAATTTCCCGGCGCGAACCCATTCACTGTCCCAGCAACCGTTAGCGGTTCTTTTCCTAACTTAACTAACGTTCCCACCGATAGCGGTAAATCTGGCGGCAAGTAAGGATTGAGGGGCACTTGGAGGCGATCGAAACTAGCACTCCAACGGTTATCCGCTAAAGTCACCGCCCCTTGGGCGCCACCCCCTTTAAAGACAACGCCCACATCGGCATTGGCTTGCAAACTCGCCGGATCGAAGGAATCCACCCGTCCCGAAAATCTGCCATTCCCCGACGCGATCGCATCCTCCGGCAGCGTTCCCGGCGGGACGAACGGCGATAGGGGAATCAGAAATTCAGCAATGTTGGCACTCCAGCGTCCGTCCGCAACAGTAACCGTTCCCCTTGCCCCCTTATCTTCTGCAAAGGTGACGATCGTATTGGCGTTCGCTTGCAAACTGGCTAAGTTAAAATTACTCAAGTTTCCGGCAAACGTCCCATTTCCCACCGCTTGGGCATCCCCCGGCAGCGTATCGGCAGGCAAAAACGGAGATAGGGGAACCTGAAAGCGGCTGACATCGGCACTCCATCGCCCCTCTGCCAAGTTGACGCGACCTTGCGCCCCCCCATTGGCAAAGGCTACGCTCACATCGGTACTGGCTTGAATACTGGCGAGATCGAACCCCGTCAAATTCCCGACAAAGACGCCGCGTCCCGTGGCTTGGGCATCCCCCGGCAGCGTCCCCGGGGGTATGAAGGGGGCAAGCGCAACTTGATACTGCGATAAATCCGCCTGCCAGCGTCCGTCTGCCAAACGCACCGTCCCTTCGGCGATGCCACCGGCAAAGGTGACGCCGACGAGGGCGTTGGCTTGGATGCTGTTGAGATCGAACCCCGCCACACTTCCGGCAAACGTCCCCCGTCCGATGGCTTGGGCATCTTCCGGCAGGGTTCCCGGCTCGATGAAGGGAGCGAGGGGGAGTTGAAATTGGGCGACGTCAGCTTGCCAGCGACCCCCAGCGAGGGTGACATTCGCTTGGACGCCACCGCCGGCTACGTTGACCAAGGCTTCACCCTTGGCTTCCAGGGTGTTGGGGTCGAAGGCGAAGGAGGAACCGTACAAGTCGAAGCGACCGCTTGCCACTCCTAGGGGAAAGGGCGGCGTTTGGTCTGGGGGAAGAAATTGGGCGATTTCCACTTGATTCCCGGCAACTTGGGCTTCCCATTGCCCGTCGGCAAATTGTCCGACGATTTGCAGGTTGCCTCCAGCGGCACCTAACTCGATTTGACCCAACCCTTGCAGGCGATTGAGGTCGAATGCCCCCATCGGACTTGCCAGTTGTATTTGACCTGTCGCCGCACCTAACGTTAAGCCGGGGAGGGTGTCGGGGGGGAGAAATTGGGCGATGGGGGTATTGTTGAGATCCAGTGCCACTTGCCAAGTTTGGGGCGTGACAATTGCCCCCGCCCGCACGATCGAATCTTCAACTTGGACTAAAGTATTGCGAAAAATGGCAGTGGTTCCGGCAATTTGCAGTTCGCCTTTCGCCGGATACGTTCCATTTAAAGCTTCCCAAATGACCTGAGTTTCTAACTTCCCTTCTGCGCCAATAGTCGTACTTTTGGCATCGACTAAACCGAGGGAAATATTGTTGGGTAAAGTGGCACCATAGAGTTGGGCGATCGCATTTCCGGGAACGTCTCTAGCTACAAATTGAGCTAAGATTTCTGGTTCGGTTTGGATTTGGGGGTTTGGGGTTAGGGGTTTGGAACTGTCTTCTCCCCCTACTTCCCCTGCTCCCCCTGCTCCCCCTGCCTTCAATTCTTCCAGCTTGGGTGGCAATGCAATTTGTACGATACCTTCGACTTCGCCGCCGACTTCGGGAGTGGCTTTAATTTGTTCGATCGAGATTTTAGCTTCGGCAACTGAAAAGAGAAATTTCCCGCTAACATCGCTGAAAGGAACTCGATCGATCGTGGCGACATCCGTGGTTTGGGCTTGCCCGATTAAAACCGGGGCATTCAGCGGACCGATAACTTTTAAAACGGCTTCTGCTTCTCCCGTTACGGGAACGGGACTTTCCAGTTGTAAAGTCTCTAAAATCAGCGCGATATCCGCCGGAGGAACCTGCACCGGAAGTTCGTATCCTTGTTGAAAATCAATGATGCCTTGGGGAACTCGAACGGGAATTTTGCCGTAGTTGGCAGTGGCTTCTTCCAGTAACATTGCCGAGTTGCCAAACCGCAGTTTTCCCTTACCCTCGTTCAGGGGTTGGGGAACGCCTTGAATCTGTAAGTCGAGATTCTCGAATCGGGCATTTCCTTCTAACTTGGGAATCGTTTTCCCTTGCCCGACTTTGAGCTGAATGCCGACATTGCCGAAAAGTTGCCCCGTGGAAAATTCTAAGGGCGTTTGGGTTAAAAGGGGGCTGACTTCGGCTGCGGGAATATCCTGTCCGGAAACGATCAGTTTGACATCTTGGCTGGGAGCTAAATATTCGCCTTGAACTCGCAATCGTCCTTGGGTGAGGGGATAGCCGATCGCATTAAACCGCACGAGTTCGTTGTTATCGGTAATCTCGACGCTGCCTTTAACTCGTCGCAGCGTGGTCATGGCAAATCGTCGGGGTTCTGGTGTTTTCTCTTCCTTTGTTTCTTCGTTTTCCGATTTTTTTTCTTCTTGATTTTTCGTTTTTGGTTCGATTTCTGGGGTACGATCGGGACTGGAAAGCATCACCGTCCCATTGTCAAATTCTAGGCGATCGAGGGCAATTTCTAACCACCCTTTTTTATCGCTCTTTTTAATCTGTGCCGTTACCCACGTCCCGTTGGCATCTTGTTCGATATACACCGTCGGTTTGACCAAAATTACCCGCAAACCCAAACGGCGACGCCACAAAACTTGTAGGGGATTGAACCGAACTTCCACCGCTTCCATTGCCGCGCGATCGCTATCCGTCGGCGTTGCCGGGATAACCGACGCCCCCAACCGCGCTCCCGTCAGGGACAACCGTTCGATATCGCCCAACAAAATCGGTCGGTTCAGGGTTTTACTCAACTGCCGCGTCACCAACGGCACTAACTCGCGATCGACAAATCGCCACGTCCACACTGTCGCCCCTCCCACCCCGACGAGAACGACGACGCCCAAAACGAGGGGAAGCCGCTTAAATCTCCGTGGGGATTGAGGTTCGTTGGGTTCGGGCAGTAAACGGGGACTCTGAGAATCGGTCATCGGGCAGGGCACCCTCAGTGTATCGTCTGTCTGTAAGTGTACACAAAACTTTAACATTCTCGTGTCATGGGTCTAAACGATCGCATCGAGATCGCCATCAAAAAACCCCAGGACAATTGTCGCTAGGGGTTAGGTATAGAGTTAGGCGCTAACATTAGGACAAATTTTGGTAGGGGAGAAGCATTTGCCCGACAATTTTGTCCACAAAACGACGAAGTTTATGCAAATGCTTCGCCCTTCCTTCTACCCGATCCGATCAAGGCATTCTTGCAACTGTTCGGCTAATACCCGCACGTTCGGTTCTTGAATCATGCTGGCATGACCGCCGGGAACATCGTAGATGTCAACGCCATCGCCCGCCCGTTTTTCCCAACCGAAGAAGGGATTGTCGGTCAATTCGATGCGAGGGCGATCGAATTTCAGCGTTTCGTCGGCTTTGGTGGCGCGGAACAGGGTCAGACGACCTTGGTACATCCCCCGAATCGTATAGGTGCGTTTGGCGAAATCCAAGATGCGATCGACCGGAATATCCCGCAAGAAATTAGGTAAGGGCAACCGCCGATCCAGACAGAAACGATAAACAACCAACTTCGATTCTTCCCAAAGGCGATCGACCTTCGATCGAATTTGATAGGTCACAAAACCTTTCACCTTGCGCTGTAAGGTTTTCAGCATCCGCAAACGCGGGCGCGATTGACCGCGAGGCTGACCTTCAGCAGAAAAGGCGCGAGTCAAGCTTTCCATGCGGCGATTTTGCTGAATTCGATCGCGCACTTTGCCCGCTTTGACCAATTCCCGCACGTCTAAAGAATCGAAGAGAGCGACGAAAGCCACCTCCTGACCCTGGTCTTGCAGTTGCAGTGCCACCTCGAAGGCGAGATTGCCCCCCGCGCACATTCCGCCCAGGAAATAAGGTCCCTGGGGTTGGACGCTGCAGATTTTGGCGATGTAGTAGGCAACCATTTCCGGGATGCGGGTGTGCAGGATGGGGAAGCCTTCTTTGCCGTAGGGTCGCAGTCCGTAAACCGCCCGATCGCCCGTTAAATGCCGCGCCAAGGTGTGGTACATGAGAATTTTGCCGTGAACCTCGTGAATGAGGAATAGCGGGGGTTTGGCGGGATTTCCGGGGCGGATTTGCACCAGGGAATCCCACGATCGATGGACTTCGGCGGGTTGGAAATGGTGGGCGAGGGCTTCGATGGTGGGCGCTTCAAACAGCAGAGACATGGGTAGGGTTTTGCCCAGTTCTCGTTCGATGGCATCGAACAAACTCACCATCATCAGGGAATGTCCGCCCAACTCGAAGAAGTTGTCCCGAATGCCGATATTCTCAATACCGAGAACTTGTTGCCATATAGACAGCAGTTGCGATTCGAGGGTGTTGCGGGGGAGGACTATCTCCTGAGATTCTTCCGGATGCCCTTCTTCGGGGACGGGTAGCGATCGCCGATCGACTTTTCCATTGGGCGTTAGCGGTAAACTATCCAACAGGACGATCGCTTCGGGGAGCATGAATTGCGGCAGCTTCCCTTTGAGGAACTCTCGCACCTCTACCGTGGTGGTTTCCCGTTCCCGTTGGCGGACGGCGTAGGCAACCAACCGCTTATTGCCGGGACGGTCTTCGCGAACGACGACCACCGCTTGAGCGACGGCGGGATGGGCGTTGAGTACCGCTTCGATTTCCCCCGGTTCGATGCGGACGCCGCGAATTTTGACTTGACGATCGACTCGTCCTAAAATTTCGATGGAACCGTCGGGACGGTAGCGCCCCCGATCGCCCGTTCGGTAGACGATATCGTCGGCATCGTTCCCCCAAGGATTGGGTGCGAACCGCTGCATATCCCGTTCGGAAGCGTTGATGTAACCCAAGCTGCGGAAGGGGGTGCGGATAACGATTTCTCCCGCTTCGCCGATGCCGCAGAGGCGGTTATTTTCGCTCAAAATTAAGCCTTGGACAGAAGGTTGGGGAAATCCCACGGGTTGAATTCCCGGAAGGGGATTTGGGGCAACCCGGTAGCTAAATTTCGCTAAGGTGGTTTCTGTCGGTCCGTAGAGGTTGACGATTTCCCCCGCTTCCGGGAACGCCTGCCGCCACGCGAGAATCAGGTTATCGGTGAGGGGTTCTCCAGCGAAGAAGATGCGCCGCAGCGATCGCAACGAAACCCCCGCCGGACGGTCGGCAATCCACGACTGTGCCAGGGACGGGACGGTATGCAGCAGCGTAATCCCTTGCCGTTCCATCCACGGTAACACCGATTTGGCGCTGAGGTTGACGCTAGCATCGGGCAAACACAGGGTAGCACCGCTGGTTAAGGGGAGGAAAATATCCCGCAGTACCACATCGAAGGATAACCCGGTTAACTGTGCCGATCGATCGCCCGGTTGGACTTTAAAGGTTTCCCGCTGCCACGTTAAGAAGTGTGCTAATCCTTTATGCCGTCCCAACACGCCTTTGGGAACGCCAGTGGTTCCAGAGGTGAAGAAAATATAGGCGGGAGCGTCAGGATCGATCGTCGGTAAAATAAAGTTATCGTCAAATCGGGCATTGGCGGGGCGTCCGGTTTGCGAATCGACTGAGATCGCGGGAACCTCTGCGGCAATAGGTTCGCCCACCGCTAACAGGCATTTCGCCCGAGATTCCCGCAGCATCACCTCGTGGCGTTGGGAGGGCAAGTTGCGATCGAGGGTCAGCAACACCCCACCCCTGAAGAATACCCCCAGCATACTGGCAATGACGCCAAAACTGCGATCGCCGCACACTGCCACGGTATCGCCTTTCCCAACTCCCGCCCGTTGCAGAACCCCCGCCAGGATGCAAGCGCTGCGATATAATTCCCGATAACTCCACGTCCGATTTCCCTGTTGGATAACTGCCAAGTTCGACACTTTCCGCGCTTGGGTAGCAAATTGTTCGACAATGGAGGGATAGGCGGGAACGGGTAACTCAACGCTGGGATTGGGGAGAATTTGCCGAGAGGTTGCCGTAATTAAAGAATACTCGGAAATCGGGCGATCGGGATCGGCAACAACTTGTTCGATTAACGTCTCGAATTGTTCCAGCAAAATCTCCATCCGCTGGGAACTAAACCGCGCTTGCTGGTACAGTAATATCAAATCCATTTCGCCAGACCGTTCCTCCACGTACAGCGTCATGGCAAACTGCGATTCCGGTTCCCCCACTTCCAGGGGAGTGAGTTCCAACCCCGCCAATTTCAAAGTTTGCGGCGGCGTATTCAACACGTTCAACATCGCGTCGAAAACGGGGGGACGGTGGGGATGGCGTTCGATATCCAACGCTTCCACCACTTGCTCGAAGGGAACATCTTGGTGGGATTTGGCATCCTCGATCGCGGGACGCACTCGACGCAACAGTTCCCGGAAGGTGGGATTTCCAGAGACATCGGTTCGTAGGGCGATCGAATTGAGGAAACAGCCGATCGCTCCATCTAATTTAATATGATTCCGGGTGGCAATGGGAGAGCCGATAATAATATCTTCTTCCCCGGTATAACGGTTCAACAATACGTTAAAAACGGCTAATAACGTCGCGAACCGGGTTGTGCCTTCCTGACGGCTGATATTTTTTAACGCTTTCGCCAGGGAAGCGGGTAAAATCCGATGGACTTTCGCACCTCGATAATCGCCTCCAGATACGGGGGAACTATCTGCGGGAAACGCCAAGCGGGGAAGGTTTCCGCTGAGGGTTTGTTGCCAGTAGTTCAGTTGTTTCTGGCGCATTTGAGGGTTGAGTTTTTGCCGCTGCCAACTGGCAAAGTCGCCGTACTGAATGGGCAACTCTCGCAATGCAGAAGGTTGACCCTGGCAAAAGGCAGCGTACAGAGTCGTGAGTTCCCGACAGAAAATCCCTTCCGACCATTTATCGAAAGCAATGTGGTGAACGGTAACGATAAAAATCCACTCGGTTTCGCTCAGTTTCAGCAGTGCCGATCGCAATAAGATATCGTTTTTGAGATCGAAAGATTGCTTGGAAATCTCGGCGACAAAGCGATCGATTTGGGTCGATCGCTCTTCTGCGGAGTTCGCCTCAAAAACTTCTAAATTAAATTGCCAATTTTCGGAAACAATTTGCATCAATTTGCCGTCAACTGTTGCAAATTGAGTTCGCAAAACTTCGTGGCGGCGGATGATTTCGTTAAAGCTTGCTTCCAGGGCGATAACGTTAAGATCTCCGCAAACTTTAAAGGCGATCGAGACATTATAAAACGGGTTGTCCGGTGCGAGTTGGTGCAGCAGCCAAAACCGTTCTTGTGCGAAGGAAAGAGGTAGGGGATGGCGGCGATCGATCGCTTGCAGAGGCAGCGTTTGCTGCTGTTCTTCCAGCATTTTCGCCAAAGAATCCCAAAATGCCCCGTTATTTTGAGTTTCGGGTTTGTTGTTTAATGCTTTCTTAGGAGAAGTCTCTACTTTTTCAGTCGAAAAACTTCCAGATTTTTGAATTTCAAAATCTAGCATGACAATGGCTCGGTTGGGAAATATATGGTTAGTCTGCGAGACAAAATAAAAGATAATCATTGTCTCGACTTCAGAGGTTGGGGAGTCCAGAACTTATCCTGACTACCCGCATGGCAATTTTCGACTCGTTTTGGGTTTCAGCTTCCTCGCCTGCAAGCGATTCAACTCATTTTACCATCTAAACAGATACCATTTCCAGCATCACTTTTTGTTCGACGGTGCGGGCGATATTAGCAATGGTTTTAAAGTTCTCGAAATTAATATCCGCCGTCCCAAAACCAATCCCAAACTCCGTTTGCAAATGCAGGATCAAGCGCATCGCGTTCACCGAATCCAAGCCCAAGCTAAAAATATCCGTATCTTCCTGTAGCTCTTCCGGCTCGATATACGGAATGACCATCAAAATCACGTCGTAGATGGTATTTTGGATAGACTCAAAAGTATTCATTTCTGTTTTTCCTTAAAGCTGTGCAATGGTTGATTAGAGAAGGATTCGGGGAAGGAAGCGATTTGACCCGAATCCCGACATCACATATCCCAAAAAATCGATTTGCCCAGAAATCGAAACTTAAGCTGCCGAATAATTGGAGCGATTGAAATAAGGCATCACTTCCTTAGAAAACAAGCGCATGGAAGATTCCGCAGCTTCTAAAGGTAGCGTGTTAAAATTCACCTGCATCGAGGCAATCTCGAACCCGCCCACTTGATGGTGGTAATCGGCAATGGCTTCTCGCAATTGCTTCGGCGTCCCCACCCAAGCAGCACCTTTTTCGACCTGCGATTCAAAAGTTTCCGCCTTCAATCCCGCGATAATTTTGTCGTATCCGGGATAGTCCGTCGAACAAGTTCCCGACGTCCAATCCGATGCCGCTTCCACCAAAGAATTCAGGTAATCGTTCAGAGGTTGGCGGGCGATGCAAACTGCTTCTTCCTCCGTCCGGGCACAGAACATATGGAACGCCAACATCACCTTTCCTTCGCCCGGATGTCCCGCCGACTTCCACGCATCTCGGTACAACCCGATTAATTCTGCCATTTTGCCCCCCGCTAAGGGAATCGCCATCACGCCGTAGCCGTTTTCTCCGGCTTTGCGGAAGGAATCCGGCGTAGCGAGGGCAGCAATCCACAACGGCGGACGGGGTTTCTGGGTGGGACGCGGCAGCGAGGTGGTTTCGGGGAAGGTGTGGAACTGCCCCACCATCGCTACGTTTTCTTCTTCGAGTAAGCGGCGCACTTGTTCGACGCCTTCGTCAAACCGCGCCCGACTTTCGTTCAAATTAACGCCAAAACGCTCGAATTCGTGGGGCAAGAAAGCACGGGCAAACCCGACTTCCAACCGTCCGCCGGAAATGGCATCCAGCATCCCGATTTCCCCCGCCAATTTCAGGGGATTGTTAAACGCGGGGAGAACTGCACCCGTAATCAGCCGCGCGTTTTTGGTGCGTTGGGCGGCGGCGGTTAAAAATACGATGGGGTTGGGGCTGTAACCGCCGTAAGGATGGAAGTAATGTTCCACCGTGCGCACGCTGGTGTAGCCGAGAGTATCGCACAAACTGACTAAATGAAGCGCTTCGTCAAAATACTGTTTCGCCGATTTTTGTTCGGGGCTGACATCTGGGAAAAACTGAATACCAAATTCCACGTCTGAATCTCCTTGTTTTGTCATTGGTCATTAGTCCTTGGTCATTGGTTAGTGGTTATTGGCAACTAACCACTAACCTAAATGGTGCGTTTCGTGCCTCAACGCACCCTACGTTAAACTTCTTTGCGTTTGACTTTGCCGAAGATGGGATCTTTGGGTAGCGATGTCCGAAATTCGACGATGCGAGGAACTTTGAAGTCGGCAATCCGTTCTTGGCAGTACGCAATAATGTCCTGTTGGCGGCAGTCGTCGTTAGGAACGATAACTGCTTTGAGCATTTCCACACCATCGAAACCTTTGCAACCCACGACCACGGCTTCTTTGACTTGCGGGTGTTGGTGCAGGACATCTTCGACTTCAATGGGATCGACTTTGTGACCGCCGGTATCGATGAAGATTTTCTGGCGTCCGACTAGATAAATCCGCCCTTTTTCGTCTTTTTTACCGAGATCTCCGGTGAAGAAGCAACCGCCGACGAAGACTTCACGATTGAGTTCGGGCAAGTTGTGATATCCCTGGGTTAAAGTCGAGCTTTTAATGGTGAGTTCTCCCACGGTTTCGCTGGGGCATTCGACGCCATTATCATCGACGATCGCAATTTCGACGTTTTGCATGGGTTTGCCGATGGAATCGTGGGGCAAATCGCCTTCGTCTTCTACGTTGACGCACACTGCCCCGGCTTCGGTACAACCGTAAAGTTGCCGCAGGGGAACGCCAAATTTCTGACGGAATTTATCGAAAATATCTCGAGACAAGAAATTTCCGGCGGACAGACACAAGCGCAAACTGGAAACGTTACTTTCTTCGGGGGTGGTTGCCAAAATGCTGGCAATATACGGAACCATTGGTAGAATGGAAATGCCTTCCTTTTCGATGAGGTTTAAAATTCGCTCCCGCCGGAAAAGTAAAGGCATTTCTACGGGTTTTCCATCTTGCAAGGTCGGTTCCAAAATGACCAACGTCGCACCCGTAGATATTGCCGCCAGCAGACATTCCCCAAAGCCGTAAGCGTGATACAAAGGAACGATCGCCAAGATATTGTCGGCATCCGTTACGTTTAACGTGGTGGTGCAATTTATCGCTTGGTGGAAGATATTCTTTTGGGTGCGGCACAGTTTTTTGGGTCGTCCGGTGGAACCCGAAGAGTATTGATAGATGACATCGCCTTCGTAAGTGGAAGGTTCTTCGAGATCGGGACTGGGGGTTTGAATCAGGTGGTAAAAGTAGGAACTGTCAAGTTGTACGCTATTGGTAATAATGAGGTGAATCGGTCGATTCAATTGGGCGATCGCTTGACGACAAACTTCGGCTCGCGCTCCATCGGCGATAATCACTTTTGCCTGAGAGTCTTCGAGGTAATATTGAATTTCGCTAGCTTTAAACATGGGGTTTAAAGGTAAAGCGATACCGTGCAGTTTGGCAATGGCATAAAAGCCGATTGCAAATTCGGGACAGTTGGGTAAAAGCATCATCACACAATCGGATTCGCGAACGCCAAGCGATCGCAAGCCTTGTGCGAAACCCACGATCCGATTGTAAAGTTGCTGGTAGCTCAACCGGGCGCGATCGTAAACAATTGCCGTTTTTTCGGGATAGGCTCGAACGACATCGCGCAATAATTTATCGAGATTTTGAACGTTAGAATTGACGACAACAGGAGGGGACATAGATAAAGTTTGCGCTTCAAAAATAGCTTCGATTTCCAAATCGAGATCGGAGCGACAAATATCCGATCGCAGGTAGACGATTCGATCGGCTTCAGTGGCAGAAATCGTTTTTGGGAATTCTTCTTGGATGAATTTTACGTCCGCTTCGTGGCGAATATACACTTTAAAATGTCGCGCGTATTTTGCCGGATCGGGAAGCGGTCCGCCGTAGCTCATCCGCTCGACTAAATTCATCTGTTCGCAGACAATACTCATATTATCTAAGGTCGTCTGCAACTGTTGGGAAACGTCGTCTAAGGTGACGGATTCATGTCCTTTAATGCTAGCCGTTCCGGAAACGTAGCCGACGGTACGATCGTTCTGGTAAACCACCGTTCCTCGGGCAAAACTGGGCGATCGCGGGCCGTATTGTTGCGGGTATTTAAACGCAGACATCTGTTCGTAATTCTCGATGTGCGTGCCGCTTTTCTTCCCGGCAATGAAGTACAAAACTAGTTTGTTATCGTTGATGCCAACGGCAGATGCCGCTGGAAGTTTGACCTCAAAGTCCGATCCGTAAAATGCCTCAAAGGCTAAGGAACGTCCTTTGCAAAAAGACCTGTAGTTTTCTAATCCGTTGGTATCGTCGTTGATGTAGGGAACGTAGTTCCAAACCCGCAGCAAATTCCAATTTTGAGTGAGTTGCAGGAACTTCAGATAAATAGAATAGGTGGTAGATTCTAAGGGAAAATCCGTTTCCCGAACTAAAGCACCGGCGATCGTATCTTCAGTTTCCAGGAGATGAAACCCCAGCTTGGTATAAATTTTACCCGTACAGTTGTCGGCAATGGATTCGGTATTATCGAGACCGAAGGTGGGAATTTTCAGGTGTAGATCGATCGATCGATCTGTGACCGTACACGCGGTTCGATCTTGACCGAAAATCGCTCGCAGGCGTTTGGTTTTTACCGCCGCTGGGGTGATGGCTATCATCAATTGTCTCCTGTGGAAATATATGGTTACTCAACTCGAAAGTGTGAGTTTTAACTCTCAGATTCTTCGTTCCTGCCGATCTCGATTTTGTCGATGTCGCTGGGCGAGTCTAAAAAAGACATAAGAACCTCCGTCATCCAGACAGAATCCGGATTACTAATGCGATCGCTCGCGATTCCTCGAAAAGGTGTTCTATGTATATATTCGCATTGAACCCTTTTTTTTTTCGGAAAATCATCCCTCGATCTGAATTTTGAGGTGTAAATGCCTCTTCAAATCGGCATAGATCTACTGATTTCGATGGACAGAATCTGAAATAAAGTCCGTAAAAATGACTAAAATTAGCGTTTGAGAGAGTTTCTCGAGCTTTCTGTATTTTTACGGTGGGTTTACGAAGGAGAGAAGTTATTTGGGATTGACTGCATACGTGAATTATGGAAAATAATAGCCGTAGCTGGCAAGTGTTTCTACGCACGTTCACAGAAACTTTGCATTCTGACCCCTTTTTGTCATTTCCTGATGAAAATAGAATATTTTCTGCATAAAATTTGAGATTGAAGATTTGTAAATCCGCACCAAAAAACAATTTTTATTGGTTTAAAAACACTTTTTAATAGTGCTAATTAGCGATCGCCATCCGCATGTTTCCCATTTTTAGCGGTCGTTCGCTCTGCCTTCCAATTTTCAAAATGGATGAGATACTTGAATTGCTGCCCAATCAAGGGGGGGACTGAAGGGGTTCAGTTTTGTGGACGCAGAAGGAGAGATAGAAGTGAAGATCTATCTCAGAATTTAGAAAAATGGTATTAAGACACAACCTGGGACACAACGCAGCATCAAAAAACCCAGTGTCTTTAGGCAACTGGGTTGTTCGATCGCCCTGCGGCTGAAGAATTCCCCAGCGAAGTGCAACAGTTGAACGCTCTGCCACAAGCCAAGAAGGAGTTTCCCAGATTAGGTGGGGTTCCGTCTCAGGTGTTGCAGCAAGCCATCAAACCACTGCATAAAGCTTGGGATGGTTGCAAGTGTCGCAATCCCATAAGGGAGTAACCAGGAAAGCCAAGAAGTGATTCTTGGAAGCCCACACTGTACCCAAAGGGGTCAGTGTGTGGAGGATTTGACATACTCACCGCCCTAAAGGATCGGTGATTCTTTACGTTTCATTGACGGAAGCAACCGAGGTTGTCTTACTCTGTCTCGACGTACATTTA
>DVED01000197.1 GCA_015295945.1 Oscillatoriales cyanobacterium M59_W2019_021
AACGGATCTTTCGGCACACCGCGACCCATTACCGCAACACCACAACTGTTCGGCGTGCAAAATTTGCAAGGTATTGCCGTCGATCCTGTCGCGGGAGATTTATACTTTTTAGATGCAACTCGCAGGCAAATTCTCCGCCTACAACCTAACGGAGTTTTGGGATTTTCTCGACCGATCGTTTCTCCCATTCCTCTCCCCCCCGAATTAGGAACGCCGCAAAGTTTAGCCTTCGATCCGCAGACGGGAAATTTGCAAGTTTTAGATTCGAGCGAGTTGCAATTATACGAACTGGGAAAAACGGGGGAAGTTATTACCATTCGCGATTTATCGGACTTAGATCTCAGCGATCCTCAGAGTATCGTATTTGCACCCAGTGCCGATGCCACCGACGATCCTACCAATCTGAGTTTATACGTAATTGACGGCAATCCCACCCGTGGCGGCATCGTCGAACTCTCCTTAAACGAACTGCCAGTGTTCGGGGGAACGGACAATTCGCCACTCGTCCGGACGATCGACCTTGCCGCTTTCAATCCCCCCAGTCCCGATCCGGCGGGGATTGCCTTTAACAACTTCCGCAATAGCTTACTGGTCAGCGACGGCGAAGTCGAAGAAATTCCCACCCTGTTTACCGGGGATAACTTGTTCGAGGCGACCCTATCGGGAACCCTCACGCAGACGGGAACGACGATTCCCTACTCCGACGAACCCACGGGACTCGATATCAATCCGGCGAACCGACACCTGTTCGTCTCCGACGACGACGCCAACCGCATCTTTGAAATCGATCCGGGTGCGGATTTTCTCTACGGTAACGCCGACGATCGCGTCGTCAATCCCTTAAATACGCAAGCATTCGGTAGTGGCGATGCCGAGGGAGTTGCCTTTGCCAGCGATCGCAATACTCTGTTTATCTCCGATGGGGTCAACAACCAAATTTACCAAGTCACGCCTACGGGGACAATTGTCAGTCAGTTCGATACCGCTTCCCTCGGCGTCAGCGATCCCGAAGGTATCGCCTATAACCCGGATCTCGGCACATTATATATTGTCGGCAAACCCGCCACTTCGATCGCCGAAGTCACCGTAGATGGAACTTTAGTCCGGACGATCAATATTTCTGCCGCCAATCCCCGCAAACCCGCCGGACTCGCCTACGGACCCAGCAGTCGCGATCCTAACGGCAAAAGCTTGTATATCAGCGATCGCGGCGTGGACAACAACACCGACCCCAACGAAAACGACGGTAAAGTATACGAATTTCTCGTCGAATCCAGTCGTCCCATCGTCAATGCCGGGATCGATCGTCCCATCGTCGGATCGACCATCCTCGACGGTTCCATCTCCGACGACGGACTCCCCAACCCGCCGGGAACCGTCACCGCCTCTTGGACGCAAATCAGCGGACCGGGAACTGCCAACTTTGCCAACCCCAACGCCGAAGACACTGCCGTCAGTTTTTCCACGCCGGGAACCTACGTATTGCGTCTCAGTGGCAACGACGGCGAAAATACCGTCAGCGACGACGTGGCGATCGAAGTGTTAAACCCAGCATCGACGCTGTTTATCAGCAGTTCTGCCAGTGGAACCGTCGGCGAAATTGACTTCAAAGACGAGGATATCCTGGCATTCGACACCCTAACCGGGAATTGGTTGATGTACTTCGACGGGTCGGATGTGGGATTAACGGCAAATGCCGATGTCGATGCCTTCCACATCAATCCCGACGGCAGCATCCTCCTCAGCGTCAGCGAAGACAACGTAGAAATCCCCGGTATTGGAGCGATCGACGATTCCGATATCGTCCGCTTCGTCCCCACTTCCACCGGATGGGATACCGCCGGAACCTACCAAATGTACCTCGACGGATCGACTGTGGGTTTAGACGTACCCGAAGAAGATATCGATGCGATTACCTTCGGATCGGACGGTTTGTTAGTCGTCAGTTTGCGGGGATCTTCCAATATTTTGGGCGTCTTTACCAGTCGCGATGAAGACCTCCTTGCCTTCAATGGTAGTGCTTGGTCGCTGCATTTCGACGGGTCGGATGTGGGGTTGAATGTAGCGGGTTTGGATGTGAATGCGGCATCGATCGATCTAATCACTGGGGCGATCGATCTCGGTTTTAACAATCCCTTTTCTATCTCTGGGTTCAGTGGCGACAGCGACGATATTGCCCGATTTACCCCCAATTCTTTGGGGACGAATACGAGTGGCAATTTGAGTTTAGCGTGGGATGGTTCCGCTGTCGGTTTCGCTAAAGTCGATGGCTTTTCTCGGATTTTATAGTAGAAGGGCGAACGTGGCGGGTTAAGTTCGATGGTTTCTGTAAGGATTGAAGACTTCAATCCCTTAGCGTGACGATATGACCCGTTCGATCGATATAGTGCATTCGATCGTGCAACCAAACGACAGCCAGTCCATTGCGGAACCCACCTGCATCGTCAAACTGATAGGGAATGACGAGTTTTCCCGTTCGATCGATATACCCCCATTTCGATCCTTGCTTCACGGCAGCTAACCCTTCTGAGAATTCTTTAGCGTCGTCAAACTGGTGAGCAATTGCCAGGTGTCCTGTTGGATCGATATAACCCCAAAACGTCTCAATCCCAAAACTGGAGGAGGTTTGATGTTTCAAAAATAGTTTTTGCAAGCCATGTATCAAAAACCGCCATAAAGGGTAGATTTTTATTTCGGCAACTGCGGCTAATCCCTCGGAAAAATCTTTTCCTCGATCGAACTGCGGCTGAATGCGAAAATGCCCGTCGTCACCGATGTAACCATACTCCCAAGATTTAACCTGTGGAAGAATATGCTGAACAATTGCGAGACCCTGCTTGAAGTCTCCACGGGTAAAGTCCGGATAAAAATACGACCCAGGCGGAATGATAAGTTTTCCCGTTCGATCGATCCAACCGTAGCAATCTAGTCGCGATGACTCGAACGAAAACATGACCTTAGCCAATCCCTCCGAGAACTTCCAGGCCCATTCAAATTGAGGCGGGATGACCCACCGTCCCGTTCGATCGATATAACCCTTTTTACCCTTAAAAGAAGCAACCGCCAACCCTTCAGAAAACATATCGATATTCTCGAACTGGGGGGGAACGACCCACTGTCCCGTTCGATCGATCGCTCCCCACCCGTACCCCTCAAGACAAACGGGTGCGAGACCTTCGGCAAACGGTCGTACTCGCCTGAATTGAGGCGGGATGACGAACTCCCCCGTTCGATCGATAAATCCCCATTTGCCTGATATCGCACCTGCCAGTCCCTCTGTAAAATCAAATGCACAGTTAAAATGAGGCGGGATGACGAACTCTCCGGTTCGATCGATATACCCCCATTTTCCTCCTCGGGTTAGCTCGAGCCGCCATAGGGGTAAGTCTCCAGAACGTTTTGCAACTGTCATCAGACATCTCCGACAAGCAAAAATAATATCAATTTATGAGATGACCGCTATCTACTGTTGCGACAATCGCCGCACGCTTTCCCCACCAAATAACCGATGTGCCTCGGCAAGCAAGGCGGGAATTTTATCGGCATGGGGACTGTTTTTCAAACACGCACGCAAATCCAAATTTTCGACCTCTTTGGCTTGACTTCCGGGGAACCAGTGACCGCCATTTTCGAGTAAATTATACCGAGCTTTGGCATAATCTATCAGGTCGTAGGCGATCGCCAAATTTCGCAGCCAGAGAATGACTTTAATGTTAATCTGTCCTGGAGTTTCTTCAATTTCAGGCAATCCCACATCCCAAGTTTTGACCCAATTTTCACCTAATGCGGCGATCGCCTCTCGTTCCAATCGGTCTATAATCGGCGGTAAAATTTCATCGGCCCGATCGAGCAACGGTAATGCTTTTAAATGTTCGTCAAAATCCGTCGGTCTGGCAGCCCCCAAACTGAGGGTATGAACTTGGGGATGGCTCAAACAAAATAGGTCGTTAAACACCATCGGCGATAGCGGTTGGCACAGTTTAACGAGTTTTTCTGGTGGTTGATAAAGCTTTCCCCCTTTATCCGACGGACTGATAATAAACACCCCCATATCGTGACGTTTCGCCGCTTTGATCGCCCGCCAATTCCATTGATTTATGTAGTACCAATGTAGATTGACATAATCGAAATGCCCGGTTTCGATCGCACTGACGATCACCTCTGTCGGACCGTGAGTCGAAAAACCGATAAAGCGAACTTTACCCTCTTGCTGCCATTTTCGCGCTTCATCCAAACACCCACCGGGACGAATGCTCCACTCGAGAATCTCTGGCGTATTGATGCCGTGCAACCCCAACAAATCGATATAATCGAGTTGTAAATTCGCCAGAGATTGGTTAAAATTGCGCCGAAACTCTTTGGGATCTGCCTTCGGGGAAACCTTCGTTTGGACGATGAGTCGATCGCGCGGCAGTTGAGGTAAAATCCTCCCCAATTGGACTTCCGAAGTGCCGTATCCCCGTGCCGTTTCGATATGATTGATACCCAGATCGATCGCGCGGCGAATCGTTGCCTCTAAATTGCGCTGATTTTCATCGGGAATTTGCCATTTAGGAATATCCTTCCACGAATGTTGGTAGCGCATTCCCCCGCAGGAAAATACGGGCATTTGTAATTGAGTTCGTCCGAACCGTCGGTATTGCATTTGAAGTTGGTCATTGGTCATTGGGGGTTTGTTCGTTGTTTTCGGACACTAGGAAAGTTGTCGGGTGTGTTGAGGCACGAAACCCACCGGAATCTATTGTAATGGAGTTTAGCGGTTAGCCTGAAACTTCAGTTCCAGGCAGGATTCGAGTTTTGCCAATCGATCCGCTGGGGTCAGTCAAACACTGACCTTCTGCCTTCTCTCGATCTCTACACTCGCCGCAACTGTACCGCGCAAGCTTTCAACTCGGGTTGACTAGAGTCAGGACAAGATTCGGGATGGGTCAAAGCATTGGCTTCGGCATTGTCCGCCCACAGCAAACCCCAGTGCATGGGAACGAACACCGTTCCCGGAGTAATGGCTTTCGTTACCTTTGCCGGGAATTGAGACCGACCTCGGCGCGATCGAACTTCTACCGTATCCCCGTCCCCTATCCCCAACTTTTCGGCATCGCGGGGATGAATTTCAATAAACGGATTCGGGTGCATCTGGCGGATTTTTTCCGTCCGTCCGGTACGGGTTTGGGTGTGCCAGTGTCCGTAGAGGCGTCCCGTTGTCAAAACGAAGGGATAGTCGGGGTCGGGGGGTTCTGCCAATCCTCGGGAATGATACCCCGCGAATCGCGCTTTGCCGTCGGGGGTGTGGAATCGTCCATCGGTATACAAACGCTTGGCGTTGTCATTAGTTCTTTGTCCTTTATTATTGGTATTATTGGTTTCAGTATCGGGAAGGGGCCATTGCAGGGAACCTTCGGCTAAAAGTCGCCCGTGCGAGATTCCCGTCATATCGCAGGGACGACCTCGGGTCAGTTGCACGAATTCGGCATGAACTTCGGCAGAATTGGCAAACGCGAATTGTTCGGTAAATCCCAAGCGGCGACCCACTTCAGCAAAAATCTCCCAATCGTCCCACGCTTCCCCAGCGTGTTTCTGGAAGGCGGGGGAAAGGGTGACGTAGCGTTCCGAGTTGGTCATCGTCCCGCTTTTTTCACTCCATTGGGTGGCAGGTAGCAGAATGTGGGCGTATTGGCTGGTTTCGGTGGGGTAATAGGCATCTTGATATACCGTTAGGGGAGACTTTCTCATCGCCGCCTTCGTCCGTTCCAAGTCCGGCATACTGACGATGGGATTGGTCGCCGCTACCCAAAATAAACCCACTTCGCCCCGTTCTAACCCCAAAATCATCTCCCAAACGGTGCGACCGGGATAGGGTGAAATTTGACCTGCGGGAAGTCCCCAAAACTGCTCGACTTGGGCGCGATGTTGGGGATCTTTGACGGAACGATATCCGGGTAGCAAGTGCGCCAATCCCCCAGCTTCCCGTCCCCCCATGGCGTTGGGCTGTCCGGTCAGGGAAAAAGGACCCGCCCCCGGTTTGCCGATTTGTCCGGTCATTAGGTGCAGGTTGATGATGCTGCGGACTTTTGCCGTACCTTCGGAGGATTGGTTGACCCCCATCGACCACAGGGAAAGAACGTTGTGGGATTCGCCCCAATATTGGGCGGCGAGTTCTAAGTCGGTCACGTCGATGCCGCAGCGTTGGGCGACGGTATCTGGGGTGTAGTCGCGAATAACTTCGGCAAATTGGGCGAAGTTGGCGGTACATTCCTCGATGTAGTCGGGGTTGAAATATTCCCACCGGACGAGTAAGTGGGCGATGCCGTTGAGGAGGTCGATGTCGGTTCCCGGTCGAATGGCGAGGTGCAAGTCGGCAACTTCGGCGGTTTGGGTGCGGCGGGGATCGACGACGATGAGTTTCGCCCAGGGTGTGGTTTTCAGGTGTTTCCGCAGGCGGTTGAAAATGATGGGGTGGCATTCGGCGGTGTTGGTGCCGATGAGGAAGGCGCAGTCGGTAGTTTCGAGGTCGTCGTAGCAGCAGGGGGGCCCGTCAGACCCGAAACTCTGGACGTATCCGGAGACGGCAGAAGACATACACAGTCGGGAGTTGGCGTCGAAGTTGTTGGTTCCCAGACAGCCTTTGAGGAGTTTTTGGGCGGTGTAGTAGTCTTCGGTTTGGAACTGTCCCGATCCGTAGATGCAGATGCCGTCGGCGCCTTGGGTGTCGCGGACGTGGCGGATTTGGTTAACGATCCGATCAATGGCTTCGTCCCAACTGACTTGTCGGAAGGGTTCGTCGAGGGTGTCCCGCATCATCGGGTGTAGCAGGCGATCTTTGTCGATCGACTCGAGAATGGTCGCCCCTTTGACGCACACCATCCCTTGGCTGGACGGGTGCGATCGATCGCCCCGCACTTTCCACTTGGAAGTTGTACCGTTGGCGGTAGATTTCCCTTCGTTTTTAATCACCTCAAGACCGCAACCTACGCCGCAATACGGGCATACGGTTTTAATAGCATTCATGTTTCCCCGATAGTTAATTGAAGTAAATGAAACCCGATCGATCCGAAAAGCTCAAACCCAAAAGAGGAGTGTTTGTAAAAAAATGGTCGCGCCAGGACTGGGCTTAATGAACCATGACATCAAACCTGAAAAATTAAAATCGATTTTTAGTTTGAGATAGAGAGAGAGCGAACGATGGCGATCGCCAATGGTTATAAATGGGTTCTCTATTTTAGTGAATTCTAGAATTAAGATTTTATCTCGATGTGCGATCAAATACTATTAATTAATTTTGTATTTTGGCTGATTTTAAAAAATACTTTTCTTTCTACCGACCTAACAAGGTTTCAGAGTTCGGGGCTTTCCAAAACCCCGAACTCTGCTAGTTGTTTCCCAGGATTATTCTGCCAACTGAACGTCTAGAATTCCCGTGGGAGAGAAAATGACCTTAAATTCTGCTGCCTTCTGGGCAGGTGTATTTTTAACCGCAGAGAGGGGAATTTCTTTGACGAATTCCTTGGCGGCAGCATTCAACGGTTCGTAGCTGGCGATCGTTCCGTCTTCGGCAACTTTAACGGTGTAAGTCAGATCTTCCGAATAGGTGGGCGTGGTTCGCCACTCGTTGTCGAGGAAATCGTACAAGTCCCATTTCAGATTTTCCAACTGGGTGGGGTCGGTAATCTCAGCCGCCACTTCGGGTTTGGCTGCCGTTGCCGAGGTTTCGGGCTTCGAGTCCGCTGTTGCGGGCGTTGCCGTTGGCGTAGAAGTTGCAGAAGTCGTTATTTTTGCCTCTGCCGTTGCTGGGGTAGCAGTCGCAGTCGTTGTGGTTTTCTCTTTAGCTTCGGCTGGCTTGACGGCTGTCGGACTGGGGGCAGCCGTGGTGGGAGTTTCGACGACGGCAGTCGCCTCTTCCTCGGGTGGGTTCAGTTTACCCGTAGCGGCGTTGTAACCGCCCAGGATCGCCCCGGCAACTGCGAGGGCTAAACCCACTCCAGCCGCTACTTTCGCCCCGAGAGGATAGGTAATTTTCTTCGGTTGGGTCGAGGGAGTTTTAGGTTGAGTTTTTAGGGTCTCAGTAGACACAGCAGACACCTCATCATCTTCAGAGTGTGCGAAACGATGATACAGGAAGTCTAGGGCTTCGTTTCGTAGTTCGTAATACCGTGGGTCTTCCATCACTCGGGCGCGATCGCGGGGTCTGGGGAAGGGAATTTCCAGAATTTCGCCGATGGTTGCTGAAGGTCCGTTGGTCATCATCACCAGTCGATCGGCGAGGTATAAAGCTTCGTCGATATCGTGGGTGATCATCAAGACGGTGACTTGGCGATCGCGCCAAATTTTTAACAGTTCGTCTTGCAATTCTTCCCGCGTAATCGGGTCTAATGCCCCGAATGGTTCGTCGAGAATTAAGACTTTGGGATGTAACGCTAGGGCGCGGGCGATCGATACCCGTTGTTTCATCCCCCCGGATAGTTCCGTCGGTCTTTTATTCGCCGCTTCCGTCAATCCCACCATGTCTAGATAGGATTGGGCGATCTGTTTTTTTTCGGCTTCGGGCAGGGAAGGATAAACGGTATTGACGCCCAAATAGACGTTTTCGTATGCCGTTTTCCAGGGCAGCAGGGCGTAGTTTTGGAACACCACCATCCGATCGGGACCGGGTTCGACGATCGGGTTGTTTTCTAACAACACTTCCCCTTCCGTGGGTTGATTGAAGCCCGAAACCATATTCAGCAAGGTGGATTTCCCGCAACCGGAGTGACCGATGACGCAGATAAATTCTCCCTCGCAAACGGTTAGGTTAACATCGTTTAAAACCGGGTACGGTCCCTTGGGGGTAGGATAAACTTTGGATAGCCCTTTAATTTGCAAAAACGGCGTGCATTTGGGAGCTTCGGTTGCAATTAAGTTTGTCGGAGTGGTATTCAAGGTTTGCATTATTGGGTTAGTTGTTAGTTGTTAGTTGTAGTAGGGGCGGTTTTTGAGCAAAGAGTGTCGTTTGCTTCCATCAAGTTCTAGCTAAACCCGCCCGTACAGTTGTTAGTGGTTCATCACGAATGACTAATGACTAATGACCAATGACAAAATTAAGAAATAGAACAGCTATAGATTTCGTCCATGCGGATTTCGGCAATGCGGATGTTGCCTTTGATTTTGAGTTTGTCTAAATAGTCGATCGGGGCGTTGGGATCGAACACCGTCCCGTCGAACAATTTGAGGGGGGCTAAATCCCGTCCGGTATCGAAGAGGTCTAATTCTCGTGCCGCTTCGCCGTAGACATCCAAGCGGTTGATGCGTTCCAGGAGTTCGATCCAGTTGCGGGGGAAGGGAACGATACCCCATCGCGCCATTTGTGCCAGCGTCCACAGAGAGTGGGTTAAGTCGGGGCAGTTCGCCCGATCAACGTAGAATTGGTTGAAGCGCCACAGGGGTTCCGGGGCAGTTCCCAAACCGCGATCGTAGGCATCCAGGAAGCCGGGGCGCAGGTATTTTGCCGCCACGCCGACGTATTCGTCTTTACCCAATAATTCCAGAATTTCCGGGCGATTGCGGCGATCGTCGCAGTATTCGCAAGCCTCAATTAATGCCTTGACTAAAGCGACGTGGGTGCGGGGATATTTTATCGCCCACTCTTCCCGAACCCCCAGCACTTTTTCCGTGTGTCCGGGGAATAATTCCAAGTCGGTGGCGATCGCTACGCCCGTTCCCTCCAGAATGGCTTGGCTGTTCCAAGGTTCCCCAACGCAGTAGCCATCCAGGTTTCCTGATTTTAAGTTAGCCACCATCAGCGGCGGTGGAATGGTAATCAAGCTAACGTCGTTGTCGGGATGGATGCCGCCGGCTGCCAGCCAGTAGCGCATTATCAGGTTGTGCATCGAGGTGGGGTGAACCACGCCGAAGGTATGGACGCGATCGCGATCGCGATCGATTAAGTTCTTAAATGTGGCTAAATCGGTAATCCCGTTGTCGTAAAGCTTTTTACTCCAGGTAATCGCATTACCGTTGCGCGAGAGGGTCATCGCCGTACAAATCGGCATCGGAGGGCGATCGCCCCATCCTAGAGTAATGGCTAACGGCATCCCCGTCAGCATTTGGGCGGCATCGAGTTCTCCGCTTGCCAGTTCGTTCGCCAGGATTTTCCAGTTGGGTTTGCGACTCAGGGTGACTTGTTCCAAACCGTGTTTGGCGAAGAATCCTTTTTCTTTAGCCACCACCAAGGGGGCGCAGTCGGTCAGGGGAATGAAGCCGAGATCCAGGTTGATTTTTTCCAACCCGTTGCCTGTAACTGCAACCCCATGATTTTCTTTGCGCTTCTTAGCCCGTTTTTGCTGTTCCAGGAAGTACACCATCTCGCCTCGGAGGGCGTAGTAGCTGGGATGGTTCACCACCGTCATCCGGTTGCGGGGACGGGGGATGGGAATTTCCAGGACTTGTCCGATGCGGGCAGCCGGTCCGGTGGTCAGCATGATGGCGCGATCGGACAATAGCAAGGCTTCGTCTACGTCGTGCGTTACCATGATGCAAGTGACTTTGCTTTCTTCGCAAATCCGCATCAACTGTTCTTGCAAGCCGCCGCGAGTCAGGGCATCTAAGGCTCCAAACGGTTCGTCGAGTAAGAGGACTTTGGGGCGCAAGGCAAGGGCGCGGGCGATCGCCACTCGCTGTTTCATTCCTCCAGAAAGCTGCTCGGGATGCTTGTCCGCCGCGTGTGAAAGTCCCACCAGCTTGATATACTCTTCGACGATGGCGTGGCGTTCGTCCTTGGATAAATGTTTGAGGACGGTATCGACGCCCAAGGCAATATTTTGGCGAACGGTTTTCCAGGGTAGCAGGGAGTAGTTTTGGAACACCACCATCCGATCGGGACCGGGTTCGGTAATTTGTTTCCCTTCCAGAATCACACCGCCTTTCGAGGGGTTATCCAGTCCGGCAACCATATTCAGGAGAGTGGATTTGCCGCAACCGGAATGCCCGATAAGGGAGATAAACTCGCCTTGTTTGATTTGGACGGAGACGTTTTTCAGGGCGATATAGACATCACCCGAGGGGAGGGGGAATACACGATCGACGTGATCGATTTCGAGGAAGGGAACAGTCATAATTAGCTAGTGGCGGGGAATTTTGGGATTTGTAGGGGCGAAGCATTCGGGCAATTTCCCATCGGTTGGGCGATCGATGTTGCACCGAATGCTTCGCCCGTCTTCTCCAGTTATCGACTACCGGAACGCAAAGATTTGGGGACGTCCGGCACGGATATCGAAACCGTTGAGGTAGGCAACCGGATCGCTGGGGTCGAATTCCCGACCGTCGATGAACACCGAACCGGGTTCTTTTTTCATCGATTCCGTGGGAATGTCTTTGCCCATTGCCTTGGCAACTTCTTCATAGATCCCCGTCGGATAGATCTCGGCGATCAGTTTGTCCGCATCTGCCGGATATTCCTTCATGTCGATTTGATTCCAGCGAATCATCTGCGTCAGCAGCCAAACGCCATGAGAAGCATAAGGATAGTTGGCGTTATCCGGCTTCTTCATGTAGTCGGTTTCGATGAAATTAAACAGGTTGAAGTCGGGAATTTCCTTGACGCGATCTTCTTCGTCGAAGCCTCCGTAGTCGTAGGTTCCGGTCATCGAGGCTTTGGCGTAGTCCACCTTGGCGTTGACGTAGGGACGACCAGAAATAATTTCCACCACTTCCAAGCGGTTGTCCATGACGTCGCAGTATTCGCACGCTTCGATGACGGCTGCCACCATAGCTTTGGCGGTGTTGGGGTTGGCGTCGATCCAACCTTGCATGGTTCCCAGGACTTTTTCTGGGTGTCCGTTCCACACATCGCGATCGACGGTACAGGTGAAACCCGCTCCATCGAACACTGCCCGCTGGTTCCAGGGTTCGCCCACGCAGTAACCGTCCATGGTTCCGGCTTTCATGTTTTCCACCATCTGCGGCGGCGGAATCACGATCAATTTGACATCGTTGTCGGGATCGATACCCATCGCCGCCATCCAGTAGCGGGTGTTGTAGTTGTGCATCGAGGAGGGGAACACCATGGCGAAGGTGGGGGGGTCCGGCTGTCCGGTGATGTATTCCCGATAGGCTTTACCGAACTCGTCGAAACTGGCGTATTCGGGTAGGGGACGAATTCCCGCATCCCAGGCAGCTTTGGAAAGGGTCATGGCGTTGCCGTTGCGATCGAGCATCATCAGCGATCGCATGGGGGCTTTTTCTTCGCCCAGTTGGGTCAGCATGGGCATCCCGCATAAGGCATGGGAGGCATCCAAGCGACCTTGAATCAAACCGTCCCGTACCGTTGCCCAACTGGCTTCTTTGCTGATGGTGACATTCAGTCCGTATTTCTCGAAGAAGCCTTTTTCTTTGGCAATCACCAGGGGGGCGCAGTCGGTTAAGGGGATGATACCAATAGTCAGGTCGGTTTTTTCCAGTTCGCCGAAGTCAACGGCAGGAGAATCTCCAGCAGCAGATGAGGTTTCTGAGGCTTCGGGGGCTGTATCTTCACCGCCACCACCACAAGCAGCAATGGTAAATCCGGCAGCAGCTAAGCTGGAGTATTTGAGAAACTTGCGACGATCCATAAATTTCGCGATCTACTTTGCAATATTTAGAGTGGATTTAGGTCAAATACGGCTTTTATAAATGGGGAGAGGGTTGAAGGGTGAATGTGAGGAGATCGAACCTCTCTCCGCGTTGGACTCTAGGCGTTGGAACCTTGGAAGCGACCGACAACAGAACGTTCGACGAGGGCAACCGCTTGATCGAGTAGCAAACCGACAATGCCGATGATGAACAGCGACAGAATCACCAGGCTGATTTCCCCAGTGTTGTAGGTATCCCAGACGAAGAAGCCGATTCCCGTGCCGCCGGTGAGCATTTCAGCCGCTACGATGACCAACCAGGCAATCCCCAAACTCAGGCGCATTCCGGTGAAGATATACGGCAGGGTGGAAGGAATGATGATTTCCTTGACTACTTGCATTCTAGGCATCTTCAGAACTCGAGAGACGTTCCAATAGTCTTTGGGAATGCTTTGTACCCCCAAGGCGGTGTTAATCAGCGTCGGCCACAGGGAGGTGACGACGATGACGAAGATTGCCGGGGCATTTTGGGCGACCGACTTGGGAAATCCGTCGGTCAAACCGGAGAAGACGACGATGCCGACGGGCAACCACGCCAGGGGCGAAATGGGTTTGCCCACTTGGATTAGCGGCGTCATCATCTTGGAGGCAGCTTTGGAGGTTCCCACCAAAAAGCCCAAAGGAACGGCGATCGCTGTGGCAATCGTAAACCCGATCGCCACCCGAATCAAGCTCAGCAGCGTCAGGAAGAAAATCCCCTCGTCACCGGTCTTCAGAGAGAAGGCATTGCCCAGATAGGGCAAGCTATCTTTGAAGGTTTGAGTCGGACCGGGGAGTTCGCTGAGGTTGCCTTCGGTAATTTTGGCAACGATACTCCAGAAGAAAATGACGGCGACGAACCCCAAGGCGGGGAAGATGATATTTTCGCCATTTTTGCCCAGAATCTTGCCAATGGTTTGGGCGAATTTGTTTTCGGTCGGAGGGGTTGTAGTAACAGTCATTTTCTGTTGTCGTTGGCTTTCGGTAAGGATAGGAGTGGCTCGTAATGTGGAGTTACAGATCCAGGACGACTCGTCCCACGGGATGAGAGATGCAGGTTAAAATTTTGCCGTTAGCGGCATCGTCTGCCGACAAGGCTTCGGGCGTCCCTTCGTAGGTGACTTTCCCTTCTAATAGGGTTTGCCCGCACGTCCCGCAACTGCCGGAACGACAACTGTTAGGGGCATCAACTCCCGCTTCTTCTAGAACGTCTAAGATGAAGTCGGCTTCGGTACAGGCAATTTCTTTCCCCGATTTAGACAACACAACGGTGGCGGGAGGGGCAGCCACTGTGGGAACCTCCGGTTCTGCCATTGGCGTCGAAGCTGCGTCGGGCAGTTTGCCGTTCTTTGCCGTCGCCCCGAATTTCTCGATTAACAAGTTCTGCAACACCCCTTTGAGGTCTTCACAGGGAACGGCTTTCATGACGCACTCGCCCAATTTGGCGTCTTTGCCCACCGTTCCGCCCATGTAGATGTCTACGGCTTCGATGGTTTTGCCGTTTTTGCGGGTTTTGGTTCCCATCATGCCGATGTCGGCAACTTGGGGCTGTCCGCAGGAGTTGGGGCATCCCGTCCAGTGCATGCGCACTTTGTGGGGGACTTCTAAATCTGCTGCCAGTTCTTGCGTAATTCCCAAGGCTCGCTGTTTGGTTTCGACTAAGGCGAAGTTGCAGAACTGCGCCCCGGTACAGGACACCAGTTCCCGTACGAGGGGGGCGGGATCGATCGAGAATTTCTCCAGCAGGGGTTCTTGGAGCAGGGGTTGCAGGCGATCGTTGGTAACGTTAATAATGATGGCATTCTGTTCGACGGTGAGGCGGATTTCCCCCGTGCCGTAAACTTCCGCCAACCGGGCGAGTTCCAACATTTCGTCCGCTTGCAGGCGACCCACGGGAACGTGCAATCCCACGTAGTTGAGCCCTTCCTGTTTTTGGGGGTAAACTCCAACGTGGTCGCGCTTGTCCCAGTCGATTTCGTCTTTGGGGGCAGCTTCGGCAAGGTCGTAACTCAGTTGCGCGGCAACGGTTTCCCGGAATTGGTCGATGCCCCACTCGTCAATCAGCCACATCAGGCGGGCTTTTTGTCGGTTCGATCTCAAGCCGTTGTCGCGGTAGACGCGGAGGATGACGCAGCAGAGTTCCACGACTTGATCCGGTTCGACCCAAGCCTTGAGCGGGATAGCGGCTTCGCAGCGTTTGGCAGAGAAGAAGCCGCCGACGAGGACATTAAAACCGAAGGTGTGGTTTTTGTAGGCGGGGACGAAGGCAAGATCGTTGATTTCGGCGTGGACTGAGTTGTCCCGGCATCCGGCGATCGCGATGTTGAATTTACGCGGTAAGTTGGTAAATTCGGGGTTGCCTTCCCCACCGTTGGTGATGGCGTCTTGGACTTGCCGCACCAACTCGCGGGTGTCGTACAGTTCGTCGGCATCGAGTCCGGCAACGGGCGATCCGGTGATGTTCCGCACGTTGTCCATCCCGGATTGAATGCTGGTTAGTCCCACCTGTTTCATAAGCTCGAAAATATCGGGGATATCTTCAAGGCGAATGCCCCGCAGTTGCAGGTTTTGCCGGGTGGTGATGTCGGCGCTGCCGTCTTCGCCGTAACGCTGGACGATTGTCCCCAGAACGCGCATTTGCTCGCTGCTGATGACGCCGTTGGGCAGTCGCAGCCGCAGCATGAATTTACCGGGGGTGACGGGACGGAAGAAAACGCCCAACCATTTCAGCCGATGGGTTCGATCGGTTTCGTCCATCGCTTCCCAACCGATACGAGCGAATTCTTCGATTTGCTCTTTAACGGCAAGTCCGTCTTTCTCGGCTTTAAATCGCTCGAATTTATTGAGCGAAGCCGCTTGTTTGGGTGTCGTTTCGAGGGTAGTGGCGTTAGTCATAAAGCGAGCGTCATGATTCTGACATTTTGGGATCGGCGACGGACGAAATAACCCATATTCTAAAGGGTTCTATCCTCTCTAACCGTATCTTTTACTACGCGATCTAGATTGAATTCTCAAATCCATCTGGGCAAGATCGAGAAATGATTTTATCGCGATCGGTCGAACCAAAATAGAGCCTATTTTTGCAGGAAATCCAATGAAAAAATCGACTCAATTTCTGTGAATTGATGCTTAGATTACGTCGAGTTACCCAAATGCTTTTGTATCTAAAAATACAAAAAAGTTAATTTTTGTTAATTTACGCATCAGTTTTATGCAAAAAACGCATAATAACATCTCGATCGCCCTTGCATCCTAGGCTGGCGTACTCCAAGCTAGTAATGCTTGGGATTGGTAATGGGTAATTGGTCACTGTCTTCTTCCCCTGCTTCCCCAGCTCCCCCCGCTCCTTCTGCCCTTTCTTCCTCCTGAACTCCTGAACTCCTGAACTCCTGAACTCCTGAACTCCTGTTATAAAAACGTATGACACTCGCTCGCGTAAGTGCCGATCATCCGACAACTCCTTGTCCATCCGAAACGACTTTGACGATCGCCCTAGAAGCTTTGATGAACGGAGATTTCCAGAAACGCTGGGATGCCGTCAAACTGTTTTCCCAGTTGGATTCCCAGGCGATCGATGCGGCGATCGAACTATTGGATGCCGACGATGACGACTGGGAATTATCGTGGTTTATCGCCCGAATTTTGGGACAATCCGATCGCCCCCAAGCCATCGAGGCGCTCGTCGAGTTACTCGCCACTAGCTCGGACGAAGACGTGAAAACCATGGCAGCTAATACTTTGAGCAATTTCGGGGAACGGGCGATCGCACCGCTAACCGACTTGCTTGCCGAACCTCAATGGCGGCAACTGGCGATCGCTGCTTTGGCGCGAACCCAGAATCCGGGGGCGATCGAGCCGTTATTGAGCGTTGCCGAAGATCCCGATCCGGCAATCCGTGCCGCCGTTCTCGAAGCCTTACACGCATTCCGCGATGCCCGCATTTTGCCTCGAATGGTTGTCGCCTTAGATGACCTCTCTGCCATCGTTCGCCGGGAAGCCACCATCGGTTTGGGATTGCACGCCGCTGGTGGCATGACAACTTCTCAGGAGTTGGATCTCGTCAAACTGCTCGAACGACGCTTATCCGATTTTAACCTCTCCGTCTGCCAGCAAGCGGCAGTTGCCCTGAGTCGTTGCGGGACGGATGCGGCGGCACGCGCCCTCTTCCGGGTTTTGCAAGCGCCCCATACCCCCGTTCCTTTACAAGTAGAAATCGCCCGATCGCTCTCCTGGATCGACAGTTTACTCGCTTTGGAATACCTGCGGCAATCCCTGGAATTACCATCGCCAACGGTCTGTTTGGAGGCAATTCGATCGATCGGACAAGTGTCTAAATCTCAATATCGATCGCTCTGTACTCGAATTTTGCTCGACTGGTCGCGATCGACCCATCCCGCACTGCAACACCCCGAAATTCGCCAAGCGATCGCCCTCGAACTCGGACGCCTCGGCGATTCTCAAGCGTTATCCTACTTACAACACCTCCAAAAAGATCCCGATCCCAAAGTCAGAATTCACGCTGAAACCGCATATCAAATGGTCATCGGTCATTAGTCATTTGGGTTTGGGTGTTTGGGGTTGGGTGTTGATTACCAATTACCAATTACCAATTACCCACCAACGCCGTCAATTTTTCAATACTATCGAGATCCCGATCTCCGGCGAGATAGCCGATACCGCGATGGAGGTGGAGATTGAATTGGGTTTTTAGGGTCTCGGGATCGGTTCCCAAACCGTCGTTATAGCAACGTTGTTTGAGGGCGATCGCCAAAATATCGGCAATTTCTCCCCCAAAAACGCGCCACGCAATTTCAACGTTACTGTCCAGGCGTAAAGGAACTGGAGAAGGCGGTGCGGTTTCAGTGAGCGATCGACAAAATGCCCAGCGACATAAAATATTCCACTGCTCGATTTTGGTGATGCGTTTGAGTTTGGTGAGTTGATCTTTTGCCGTTTGGGACAGTTTGACGCGATCGACGGGAGGATTCATAGTTAGATTCAAACTTCATGGAAATAGGAAACTGGAAATGTTAATTTAGATTGGCGATCGAACATTGATAGGACTTACGCAACGCCTCCATATGTAGGGTGTGAAGCGCGGAGCGTAACGCACCATCACCACTTAGGAATTTGTCGATCGCAAATTCCGAACCTCTTCAAGGTTCAATCCTGTAATTTGACTAATGGTCTCATCATCGAGTCTGTCTAGTGAGTTTCTCGCAATCTCTAGCATTGCCTCCTTCCGTCCCCGTTCGAGTCCCTGTTCGAGTCCTTCTTGTCGTCCTAAAGCGATCGCCCCTTGTTGGTCGTAAATAAACATTTCGCGTCGTTCGATGTCTTCGAGTTCGTCGCGAGTTAAGTTCGCTTGGTTGGCAACTTCAAACGCTTGGTGAATGGCAGGAACCGCATCCATATTTTCGGGAACCGCAGTCATGGACGGGGCATTCTTCATAAAATAAATCCACTTATCCGATAATGTTTCTAACTGCTCGATCGGTTTAGTAAACTTGGGTAATTCGATAAAAATCAGATCGATTTCGCTATCCGCATACTTCAGATTTGTGCTTTCTTCTTTATACACAAATCGAGAAATGACCCGATGGAACTCGGCAAACATCTCAAAATCGACGATCGTTAGCGCGATGACGGGTTTGAGCATTCGATATCCTTGACCCGATTCTAATTGAAACGCATAGGTTTTCGCAGCATTGTACAAAACCCGCTTGCCAAAGGATTGCACGTTCAACACTTGCATTTCGATGATGACTAGCGTGCCGTCGTTGAGTCGAGCTTTAACATCCAGATAGGTATCTTTTAACCCTTGTAATTTGGGCGGAATGTTGGGATTAATAATCTCCAAATCTTCGATGCGATCGATGCCTTCGTAAATTAAAGCATTAAGAAAGCTGATAAGAATTTCTTTTCTTTCTGAAGACCCAAATATCTTTTTAAAAGCATAATCTGTTTTGGGATTGATAAATCTCATATATAGAAATTAGATCGACGATCAATATTTTGTTTAAAAATTATAGAAAACCAAAAAATTCACAAATTGACTTTTTCGTCCTTGTGGTTACGATCGAATCTTAAATTTTCAGGGTAGTTGATAATACAAAGAGAAGGGCGATCGCCCGCGCGATCGCCATTTTATCCAGTTAATAAGCGTCCTGAATTTCAAAGAAATCAGGCGAAATGTAATCCTTCCGCAGGGGCCAACCCACCCAATCTTCCGGCATCAGCAACCGCTTCAAATTTGGGTGTCCCTCGTAAACGATACCGTACATATCGTAGGACTCCCGTTCTTGCCAATCCGCCCCCTTCCAAATCCAGTACACCGACGGCACGGTGGGATTATCCCGAGGCAAAAACACCTTCAAGCGAACTTCTTCCGGTTTGTCCGCATTGTCGGTTACCTTAATCAGGTGATAAAAACTCACCAAATCGCTGCCAGGACCGCTATCGTAGCCCCCCTGACATTGCAGGTAATTAAAACCGTAAGCATACAAAGCCGTTGCCAGGGGAATCAGAAAGTCCGGTTCGACTTTCAAAATTTCCACCCCCTGCTTGTCCAATTCCACCACTTCGCAATCGAAGCCGTTTTCCGTCAGCCATCCGGAAACCGGACCGGACAAAACGGGTTTATTTTCTTCTTCTGGCGATGAATTTTTAGGTTGCGCGTCTTCAGCCACGATCGACGTTCTCCTGTGCTGAGGTTAACAAAGCCGGTGGAATCGGCATTCCCATTGCTTCGGTCAATTCCTTCGGCGGCGAGTACCGACTCTCGCTGCGAATGTATTTGCCCGTCAAAATCGGATCGACCGCTTTCATTTTGTGAGCAATGGTGTGATAGCGGTGGGTTTGCAGGAACTGGGCGCGTTCTTGCAGCGATTCGTTCGCCACTTTTTTCCGTAGTTTGATAATTGCGTCGAAAATGGCTTCGGGACGCGGCGGACAACCGGGAATGTACAGATCCACGGGAATCAACTTATCGACGCCGCGTACGGCACTGGGAGAATCGACGCTGAACATTCCCCCAGTAATGGTGCAAGCACCCATGGCGATGACGTACTTGGGATTGGGCATCTGTTCGTACAGGCGCACCAATGCCGGAGCCATTTTCATGGTGATGGTTCCGGCGGTGATGATTAAATCCGCTTGTCGGGGACTGCAACGCGGCAACAACCCGAAGCGATCGAAGTCAAACCGGGAACCGATCAGAGCGGCAAACTCGATGAAGCAGCACGCCGTGCCGTACATCATCGGCCACAAACTCGACAGTTTCGCCCAGTTGTAAAGATCGTCAACGGTGGTCAAAATAATATTTTCGGAGAGTTCCTGAGTCACTTCCGGTCGTCCGACGGGATTCGACAGGGGATCGGGACTCGTGGTGGGGTTCTGATTTACGACCATTCCAATGCTCCTTTGCGCCATGCGTACACGAGGGCAATCACCAAGATGGCGATGAAGATGAGAGCTTCGATAAATGCCAGCAGTCCGAGTTGGTGAAAGGCTACCGCCCAAGGGTAGAGAAATACGGTTTCTACGTCGAAGATGACGAACACCAGGGCGAACATATAGTAGCGGATGTTGAACTGAATCCAAGCTCCGCCAATGGGTTCCATACCGGACTCGTAGGTGGTGTTTCGCTCGAGACCGAGGCTTTTGGGTCTGAGGAGCTTCGAGGCAACTAGTGCCAGGATCGGCACTAAGCTACAAATAATCAGGAAGCCCAGGAAGTATTCGTAACCGCTTAGAACAAACAAGGTAACTACGACCGCTTGGGTGGATAAAAGTTCTTTACTTAGAGTTACATTAAATCATAGACAAAATACCGAAATTCCTCAAGGGATTAAGAGAGGGCAGAAAGGGAAAGAGCGATCGATGAGGATTTCATCCACTCCTAAAGTGGCAATAGCTATTGTAAAGATAGATTTCAATCTATGGTTTTAGTCATTGGTCATCAGTCTTGGTTATTGGTTGTTCGTTAACTTCCTTATCCCCTTACCCTCTTCTTCCTCTTTTGCCTTCTGCCCCCTGCCTTCTGCCTTTTTCAAGCGACTCAATCGATCGCCCAAGTCCGACCACCGCACCCCATCCAAATTCGGGAGGACGATGTGTGCGGCGCCAACGCGATCAACCGGTCCGAGTCCGATCGTCCACATTCCGGCGTCTAGGGCGGCTTGAACCCCGGCTGCGGCATCTTCGATGGCGACGCACTCGCGGGGGGCTAGGTGAAGCTGGGAGGCGGCGTACAGGAAGACATCGGGGGCGGGTTTGGGGCGATCGACGCAGTAGACGTTGGTGACGGCATCGATCAGGTGGCGAATCCCCAGTTTTTGGATCACCCGTTCGACATTACGGCTGGCGGAGGCAATGCCGATTTTGAGTTGGCGATCGCGCAATTCGGTTAGCAAGTCCCAAACTCCCGGTAATAGGTAATCCGGGGTCATGGTGGAGATCGAGTCTAGAAACAGTTGGTTTTTTCGCTCTAACAACGCTTCGATTTTCTCTTCCGGTAAAATCCGATCGCCTAAAATTGCTATCAAGGAATCGCGACGAGATAATCCCCGAAGCGCTTCGTTCGCCTGCCGATCGAAGGGAATCCCCTCGTCGTCGGCAATGCACTGCCAGCTTTGATAGTGCAGTTCGATGGTGTCGGTTAACACCCCATCCATATCGAAAATGACGCCGCGAATTGTCATTGGGTAATTGGTAATTGGTAATTGGCTTGCTACTAACCACAATGGTGCGTTTCGTTCCTCAACACACCCTACCCACTAACCACTAACCACTAACCATTAAACCGGATTTCGTCCGACGCCGCGCAGTTCGATTTCTCGGAGTTTGGCTTCTTGGATGTTGAGTTTTTGGTTGAGTTCTCGGGTGCGGCGGGAGAGGAGGCGGATGATATTGACAGCGATTCCCGGTGTTTCGTCGATGGCGTCGTAGAGTTGTTGTTGGGTGAGCATTAAGCAATCGCAGCGATCGAGGGTGGTGACTGATGCCGATCGCGGTTCGGCGTCAAATAGGGACATTTCGCCAAAACACGCGCCTTGGGAGAGCTTTGCCAGTTCGCGATCACCGATATGCACCCTCACGGTTCCCGAGACGACGATATACAGCGATCGCCCTTCCTGTCCTTCGGTAAAAATGGTGTGGTTGGGGGGAAACGATAGCTCGTCCATGACCGAGGCAAGCCTCACGAGAAAATCATCCCGCAATTCCTTAAAAATGGGGACTTCTCGAACAAATAACAGGCGATCGACACTGGTTAACATATAAAGGGGAAACTCGAAGAAGCGAGCATCGAGCGGGGAAAATCGGCGCGTTGGCTGCATACTCAATTCTAGGTTCGCGGGGTTAAACAGTGGATGGATTGGAACCTAAATGAGCCATCATTTGCTGAACTTGAGCGGCAACCAACCGATCGGGATCGTGTTGCAACCTCGGTAGCAATTCTACCAAAGCGCGGGGGGATGCTACTTCTAAATAGGCTAAGACGGCTTCCCGCACGAAGCCTTTGGGATAGCGCAATCCCGCCAGGGTTTGTTCCCCACTCAGACTCCAGCGAGCCACCCGGGCCAGGTGAAAACAGCAAGCTAGCGACCAATCGGAGAGGAAGTGGCGCAGTTCGAGCAAGTGGCGCAGGCGATCGCTGGGACTCATGGGGCGATATTCGATTAAATCCGATAGGTTTTGCAGTTTTTCTCCATCGGACTGTCGGTCTAACACGCTCAGTAGCGCTCGCTTGCTGGGAATATCGATGACGTTATCTAAAATTTCCAATCCCCGCGCCATGTTCGATCGCGACTCGGATTTGAGGTTAAAGGCAGCAGCTTGAATGGAACTGAGGGGATACAAAAACTTCATCAACAGGAACAACCGTTCCCAAACGTCGGTTTGCAAGTCGTGCAACGATCGCCGCAACAGTTCGACAGCGCGATCGAGATCCAGTTCCAGCTTAACTTTACCGTCTGCCATCGCCAGCGATCCGGTGAAATCCTCGAATTCGGTGGCAACTTTCTCTAAATCCACCAATGCCGCGTAAATTTGCCCCAGAAACATCAATTCTTGGTCGATGGTCATTTCCACGCCGCTGCGTCCCAGGCGATCGAGGACGCCTTCAATCCCTTTTTCGTTGGGGATTTTCAGCAACACCCGCAAAATATTGCGCCGATTGGCTCCCCAGGCAGTCATCAAGTGCGCTACCAAGGCATCGATGGCTTCTGCCGTACCGATTTGACCGATGGCACTCCAAGCGTACATCCGCACCAAATCCGGCTTGTGGATATCTTCGGCGAGGGCGAGGGTGCGATCGAGCACCTCGTTGCCCAAGCGCACGATCGCTCGCATGGCGGCTTCGCGGGTGGACTTATAATACAGTCCTCGCAATAGGGAGGGATAATACTGTTCTAATTGCGCCGAGGCGATCGCATCGAGCAGGGAACAGCGCACCCGTAGGGATTCGTCTTGCAACAAATTGGGAACGAACAGGCGCAAGGCTTGCAAGTATTCCGCTTCCCCCAAAGCACGGGTTCCCATCACCCGCTCTCGCTCTTGTTTGTGGGACAGCATTCGCCGCAAGGTATTGGTGGCTTCGGCTTTCTGCTCGCGGCTGCCTCGCCGCAAGATCAGGGCTGCCGCCGTTCCCCGCACCACCGGATCGACTTCGGGACGCAGGTAGGCACGCAAAGCAGAAACATCGGGAGCTTGTTCGGTCAGCCAGATGTAGCGCAGGGCGAGGGCGAGGACTTCCGGGGGCAGGGGACGCTCGATTAGCGATCGTACCGTTGCCACGTATTCGGCTTTCGGGTATTCGATCATCGCTTCCAAGCTTTGTCGCTGCAAGCTCGGCGGCAAGTTTTCCAGCAGGGGGGCGATGGCTTCTCCCACGTTTTGCGGGTCGATTTGGCACAGGAGTTCGATGCACGATCGCTTGTCGGCTTCGCTACCCGGTTGTTCTAGGGTTTCGACGACCGATCGCTTGAGGATGCGCAAGTCTACGTCGGAGACCCCCAACCGTCCCCGCTCGGCACTCGATACCAGCAACCCGACATAGCGCGATCGCATCAAGACGACCATGGCAATCCAAGCAAACGCCCCCAATACGATCAGCCACACGAATAGCTGACTTTGAATCGGCTGCCAATTCTCTTGACCCACCCACCGCTGACCCACCCAGGTAATGGCTAAAATCGCGACGCCCGTGACTCCGGTGGACACGGGTTCGGCAACCCCATTTACCAAGGCTTGCACGTTGTTGCGCTGGGTTTCCGGCAGGGGTTGGAATAATACCGGTCCGGTCCCTTCGATCAGGGTGTAATGAAAGAGTTCGTCGATAAATTTGACGGCGAGGATGCCGAAAAAGATGGGGAACCAACCGCCGATCGATCCGACGATGGAAGCGATGCCTAGCAGGGCGACTAAGGTGGGTAAAATCGCTCCGGCAACAAAAACCCCCAATCGCTCGACGACGCGGCTGGAGGCGAACCACTGCACCAGCAACTCGAAGATCCCCAGTACCCCGTTAAAGAGGGCGATAAAACTGGCAATGGTGCTGGCGGTATCTTCCCCAGTGAGGTTGCGTTCCAGTTCGATGACAAATTGGAAGTCGATGAGGACGTAAAGAACTTCGACCAGGATAAAGAAGGCAACTAGCGGCCGAACGTAGTTTTGCAGCGGACCTTGGATGCGGCGACTGGTATATTCCGTGCGTTCGTCGTCGAGCGATCGCAGGTTGGAGTCGGGAAACGCCTGCTTGTAGTTTTCGCTCAGGTAAAACAGGATGGCTGCCCCCACTGCCAGCATGACCGCCGAGCCGATCAGCATATTCTGCAAGCCAAATCGCTCGAGGAGAAATGGCAGGGAGAAACCGCTGAGGACGTCGGCGACGAGGATGCCGCTGCTGATCAGGGGATAGGTCCGCTTGATCTCCCGGATGTTGAAGAGTTGGTTGGCGGTGATGGAGGTGTTGAGATCGTTGAGGACGTAGACGCCTTCCACCCACAAGCGCATGACGAAGACGGTGACGGCGAACAGGGAGGTCAGGGTCAGTCCGACGCGAAAGAAGAGCAGGGGAATTGCCATTAAAATGGCGATCCAGACGATCGATCGCCGCAGGGGCACGATCGTTTGCAGCCAGGAGTACAGAAACCCCAATCCCGACCCAATCCCGGCTCCGGCAACGTAAATTAACGGGATGGATTCGGCACCGTATCGATCGATAAACAGACCGACGGCGATCGCCTCGAGCCACAGCAGTCCGATAGACGTTGCCGTATAAAATGCGAACATCAGCAGCGTGCGTTCGCTTTCTTCGGGGCGGAGATTCACCCACTGCAAAACTTTTTGTCCGATTCCGCCTCGATTCAGTTGCCAGTTTTTCAGTTCCATGCAGCGCCGAGCATCCTTGCGTTGCAGCTCTTTCCAGTCGAGCCGCAATTCGATCGTTTGAGGTTAACGCGAAAGCCAAAGCAGGTTGATGTACACCACACAACCTGCTATTTGTCAACGAGCTTTGAGTCTTATAAAACCAACCTGCTCTGCCTTACCGCTTGGGAGACAGCAACATCATCATACTACGACCTTCCCGTTTGGGAGCTTGTTGGACTTCAGCCACTTCTTCCAAATCCGCCGCCAAGCGCTTGAGCAAGCTTTCCGCCAAGTCGGTATGTTGAATTTCTCGACCGCGAAACATGATCGTGGCTTTGACTTTATCGCCGGCTTTGAGGAAGCGGGAGGCGTTTTTGAGGCGCACGTTGTAATCGTGTTCCTCAATGGTATACCGCATCTTCACTTCTTTGACTTCAGCCGAGTGCTGTTTTTTCTTGGCTTCTTTCTTTTTACGTTCTTGCTCGAACTTGTATTTCCCGTAGTCGATAATCCGACACACGGGGGGGTCGGCATTTTCGCTGACCAAAACCAAGTCGAGTTCTTTTTCTTCGGCAATCCGCAAGGCTTCGCTGGGAGCCATAATCCCCAGTTGAGACCCGTCGCTATCGATCGCTCGAATTTTGGGAAAGCGAATTCTTTCGTTGATTTTGGGTAGATCGGCTTGGCGTTTTTTTCCGGTTACTGCCATGTGGTCTTTGCGTGCTTGTGGTTAAGAATCGTTAACGTTAGTAAAGTTGACATCAAGAGCGTTTCTCGTACTGCTATTTTACTCAGTCCGATTGAATTCTGCCCGTATGTCAATCTTAATTTTGATTGCTGAGGGAATTGGGGGTACTGGAGTAGGTGCGAAGTTTGACCCAAAAGCAAGGGTACAAGGCTCTTCCTGGAGGAGGAAGAATTTTGGGGAGGAGTTCGAGCTTCTGCCCTCTACCTTCTACCTTCTGCCTTCTGCCTTCTGTTGACCTTTTTGTGCTATTTTTCTTCCCAGTCCGAACGGGGGCATCTAAATGTTAAGTTCTCGATCTCTTCGGCAAATTAGGAGAAGTCATGGTCAAATTGTTTGGGGTATTACCCAGTGTAGCAAGCTTGTGGATGCTGTCTTCGGCAGCCGCCATCGCCGTCCCGATGCCGTCGGGTGACGCGCCCACCCCAACTCGAACGATCGAGAGTCGCACCGAAACTGGATGGATGTCGCTCTGGACGCCAAACTCACCCGACTTGGCATTAGCTCCTCAAGTGGCGGAAGCTTCTCGTTCCCCCGTCGCCCAAGCCGACGATCGCATCGCCACGGTCGAGTCGATCGAATTGGCAGCCGATGGCAACCAAGTCCTCATTCGGGTCGATCGACCTATTACTTACTCCAGCGGCTGGGAATCGGCTTTATTCTATACCATCACTCTCGAAGGCGCTCGCTTGGACTCGGGTGTTTCTGCCCCTGCCATCCGTGCCAGCACGACGATTTCTCGCATCCAAGTCGAACAAGCCGGACCTGAAACCGTGGTGATTCGGGTGCAACCGAGACCCCAAGTCCAAGTCCAGGAGGTCAATCAGCCCAGCCCGCAAATGCTAGCGCTGTATTTGCAGTCCTATTCGGCTTCGGAACCGCGCATTCCCGCCCTAGACGCCCGCGAAGGCGACTCCAAACTTCCCCGCCCGAATCGGGAGAACGGACAGATTTTGGTGGTTCTCGACCCCGGACACGGAGGCAACGATCCCGGAGCGGTGGGGATTGGGGGACTCAATGAGGTCGTTATCGTCGATCCCATCGCCGATCGAGTTGCCGAGTTACTCGAAGCGAACGGGGTGTCTGCCGTCCTCACCCGCACGGAAGACATTGAAGTGGATTTGCCCCCCCGCGTCGATCTCGCCAATCGGTTGGATGCCAATTTGTTCGTCAGCATCCACGCCAACGCGATCGATATGAGCCGACCCGATGTTAACGGGATCGAAACGTACTACTTCAACGAAGGCAAGAATCTCGCCGACATCATTCACGCCAGCCTGATCGACGCCACCGGAGGGCCCGATCGCGGCGTGCGGACGGCTCGTTTTTACGTTCTCCGCAATACCGATATGCCCGCCGTATTGATTGAAGTGGGGTTTGTTACCGGAGATTACGATGCGGCAAGGCTGCGCGATCCCGACTATCGAGACCTTTTGGCTCAGGCGATCGCTCGGGGCATCCTGCAATACATCGAGCGCTACTGTCCCGGACCGATGTGCCAACCGTAGTTTGGGGTTTGGGGTTTGGGGTTAGTTGCTTCTCTCCCCCTGCTTCCCCTGCCTCCCCGGCTCCCCCGGCTCTCTTCCTTCTGTAGGCGTAGCCAGTGCGAAGCACTTACTCCTGAACTCCTAAAATATTTGCAGTTTCGCGGCACAAACGCTTAAATAAGCTCAATTACCTAACGATCGGAAACTCCCGCGTTAGGCGTCGCGGTTAGCCGCAGCAATCGTCCCTAAATCGGCAAACTTTTTAAACAACGCATGAGCGAAAATCAACGGCGTATTGGCATCTTCGACAGTGGTGTGGGTGGGTTGACTGTATTGAAGGCACTGTACCAACAACTGCCCAACGAGTCGATTCTCTATTTTGGGGATACCGCTCGCGTCCCCTATGGAACGCGATCTCCGGCGGAAATCGTGCAGTTCTCGCGGGAAATCCTAACGTGGATGGCGCGGCAAAACGTCAAAATGGTGCTGATGGCGTGCAATACCAGTTCGGCATTGGCATTGGAGACCGTGCGATCGGAGTTTGACTTTCCCGTTTTGGGATTGATTCTTCCCGGTGCTAAAGCTGCCGTGCGGCAAGGCAAGCGCATCGGCACGATCGCCACTCCGGCAACGGCAAACAGCGGTGCGTACCGCCAAGCCATGCTGGAAATGGACAGTACCGTTCGCGTTTGGGAAGTGGGTTGTCCGGAATTCGTCCCCCTGATCGAGCAGAACCGCCTGCGCGACCCTTACACGGCAAAGGTGGCGAGATCATACCTGCAACCGCTTCTCGACGATCGCATCGATACGTTGGTGTACGGATGCACCCACTATCCCCACCTAGAACCCCTGCTGCGGCAAATTTTGCCCCCGACGGTTAAACTCGTCGATCCGGCTGTGCATTTGGTGGCAGCGGCGGCGAAGGAGTTGGAATTGTTGGGGTTGCAAAGCGAACGACCCGCACGACCCACTCGGTTTACCGTCAGTGGTTGTCCCGAACAATTCGCGCAACTTTCGGCGCAGTGGCTGGGATTTATTCCCGCCGTGGAAAAGGTGTGTTTGCAAAGTTTCAGCTCGTCATCGGTTGGATAATTTGGGGTTTGGGGTTGGTAGAAACACACCATTTGGGTTGGTCTCAACACCAATGAATTGCCATTCTCAACCCTTTTTGATCGTAATTCGGAGGGTTGGGAATCGAGTGAAGAGAAGCGGTTAAAGACCGATGGGCAAAGTAGGCGAGCACCATCGCGTCGAGAATGTCGTCATCACTCGCATCTTTTTTGAGGTGGCGATCGCGGATAGCTGCAAAATGCACTTGAATTTCGGGTATTTGAGATTGAAGTAATTCGAGTCTTTCTTGTTTTCCTTCGCGCGTCTTTTTCTTGAAATTTAGAGGGTGTTGACTGTTTAAATGGTAGAATAGTAGTTCGGGATAACTTTCAAAACACCGATCGTGCAAGGTTGGAACTTTAAGAAGAAGTTCGTCAATTTCGCGAATTTTAGGAACGATATTCCAGGCTTGAATTGAAAGTTTTTTACCTGTTTTCGCGGCATTTATAGCACTCGCTTCTGAATAAGAACTGGCACAAATAGCCGATCGAATGGGTGGATTAAACACCGAACTAGAAAACGATCGTCCCAAAATTTTCCGAAGTTGGCGATACTCCTGTGGAGTCGCTTCGCGATCGCAATCTCGAGAGGCTTCGCTGTCGGGTAATCCGATGGGAATATCGATAAACGTCCTGGCTGAGTCTGTTAAGATGGCAATTAAACTCGATCGATCGCGCAAGATTCGAGCGTCCAAGAAACCGCGATCGCTCCACATCACGGCTAACCATCCCCCGCGACAACCATCCATACCAATCTCGATTTTTTCCGAATTCATTAAACTATTTATTCGTTCAATTTTTCACCCGATTGAGAGGGCGAATTTTCCGAACGAGGAGAATTAGTTGGTGTCTTTTCACCTTCATTTTGAGAAGATTTAGATTCAGAAGATTTTTCTAGATTTTCAGGCGTTGGCGAAGGTGTAGAGTCTTTATTTTCTGTAGGTTCGGGTTGAGGTTCGGAAGTAGAGGAGTTTGATTTATCTGAATTCGATTCGGGATTATCGAGCGATTTTTCTTCCGAACTCGGTTCTGGGGTTGATGGGGGAGTGGGAGTTTCTTCAGCATCGGAAGTAGCGTCCGAATTATTGTCTGGCGTGGATTTTAGACTGGCTTCTTTCTCTTTCGTTTTATCAGTCGTTTCCGATTCAGCTTTCCACTCAGATAGCGGTCGATTCACTCCATTTTCAAAATTGGTCGGTAATAAAATTGCCGATTGTGATGATTGAGGATTGTCTGGAACAGTAGCGATCGCATAGAGAAAATTATCGCTAAAGTCTCGCTTTCCTAAAATCACCCTATAGCTTTTATCATTTTTAAGCGTAAAATCGATCGTGGCTTGGGGTTTATCCAAACCATATTCAGTTTTGCGCTCTGAATTTAAAGGAATTTGGCGTTCGCTTTGAGCGTTAGCTAACAAACTTAATAAAAACGAGACATAGGCTTCATTCGCAGCAATGGGTTTGCGATCGTTTAATTCCGACTTATCAGATGCTTCTAGAATTTTCATCTCCCATTGTGATTCGGCAGACTCCGATTTAGACTCAACCTTGGTAAACTCTAACTTTCGTTCGGGTGTCTCTAGGGTTAAAGCCTTAACTTGCTCTATTTCAAACTCAAAAACCTTTTTATTCTTGAGTTTTGCCACCTCCATTTGAGGTGCGATCGTCACTTCGTAAATAAAAACTCCCGTCCCGAGAACGAGTGCTGATGCCAGTAGTAAAATTGTAGATTTTTTAAGCTTCATCGTTTGTCTTTAAGAAATGGGTTTGTTGTATTGGCTAGATGAAGAAATCATCGCCGACTCCACCAGAGCAAACCACTCGCTGCAAATGCCATCACGGGAACGGTGAGCACAACGGTTACTAAAACTCGCGCTTGTTTGGGTGTCAATTTCAATGTGCGATCGCTGGGTTCTTTGGGTCGAATTGAAAGCAAAAAATCATCTTCTTGACTCAGCCAATTCACAGAGTTGAGGAACACATCCCCATTTAAATAGTTCTGGAATAAAGTATTGGCAGCAAAATCCGAATCTCCTAGAACTACGAGCCGAGATTGCTTTGAGGTTTTCTCATCTTTATTGCTAGATTCTAATTTTTTTTCGGGTTTTGATTCGGTAGATTGTCCGTTTTCTTCCTTCGTTTCTTCTTCCGCCTCTGTAGAGGTCTCTGCCGCAGTTTTTTCCTCAGAAGGTCTATCCTCGCTTTGAGAATCTGAGGACTCTTCAGAGGCTTCCGATCGTTTAGATTCTTTAGCAGGAGGAGAAGTCGCTTCGATTTCTTTCACCTCTTGACTCAACGCAATTCCCAATACTAAAGGACCTTTGCGATCGCTTCCCGGATCGAACTTCCAATCAGGCCCTTCTTCTAAATTACTTTCTGCCCAACTGGCATCGCTGGTAAATAATAACGGCATCGCTTCGATACCATCTGTTTTTTGGATATCGAACGATCGCACTAGCGGATAAAGCGAGAAATTTTCGCCAAAATTATTTGTAATAGGATGGTCGCCGTAATCGATAACGACGGGTGCAGCTTGTCCCAAACCTTGTGTCCATCGTTCCGGATCGATGGCAAAGCGATCGTCGGTTTCAATGCCCCATTTATCTAACAAAGGTTTCAATCCTGAATCGGTTTGGGGGTCGAGTAAAAGCAGAACTCCACCACCTTGCTGAAGATAAGTTTCCAGTGCTTTCAGTTCGGGATCAAATAACTTTTTCGTCGCACCTGCAATGACAACAACCGCAGTATTTTCTGGAATTTCCGATCGCTCGACTAAGTTCAACGTTTCAACTTGATATCCTTTTTCTTCCAGTGCGGTTTTCGCTTCGGACATTCCCCCGCGAACGGCTTCCAATGGCTTTTCTCCGTGACCTTGTAAGAAGTAGGCAACGGGTTGTTCTCCCATGGACAGTTGTGCCAATTGATCGGTCAGTTTCACTTCTGAAAGACGCTGACTAGTAATATTTTGTACCAGTTGTTGGCGATCGCCGCTTTCAAGATACACTTCTCCCGGTTCTTTCACCTGGAATCGTTCGGCTAAACCGGGTTGTGCTTGTAGATCGACGTATTCAAACTGAAAGTTACTCCGATTCAACCGTTGGTAATTTTCCAGTAAGGTAACGTCTGCGGGTCTTTTGTCGCGAATAAATAACCAAACTTTCACCGGTTTTTCCAGATTTTCCACCACTTGTTTCGATTGGGGAGACAGCGTCAGTTGTTGGTTTTCGGTTAAATCTAAAATTAGGGGAAAACGAGTGCTTAAGAAGTTAACTAATCCTAAAATTAACACGACCGAAGCTGTCGCGATCGCCGCATTCGTCCAAATTTCGGTCGATCTTCTCGCCCAAAATCCTTGGGTGGTGCTCGTCCGATAAACCAACCACAATCCCATCAAGACAATACCCGCAATTATCATGCCAGCGGGAAGGGGAAACCACTCGCCAGCTACGAAACCAGCAGAGAGTCCGGCAATACTGAGAACAGGACCTAACCAAAATAAAAATTGCCAGGATTTGTGGTAAAAATTACGACGATAGATTCGATCTTTCATAGTTGTCAAGGTGAAAAATTATAGTTAAAAATTACGATCGCTTATAGCGCAATGCCTCGATCGACTGTGCAGTTAAAAAGATGCCTAGAACAATATAACTTCCAAACAAAATTAAACTACTACTATCGATAATTCCTTGAATTAAATTCGAGTAGTGTTTGAGTAACGATAGATGACCGATCGCAGATCCCATTGCTCCGGTCACTCCCTCAGCAATTCCATTCATTACCCACAAAAATAAGATTAACGCAAAGGTTAAAATGGCTGAGAGAAAGGTATTTTCAGTGAGCGATGAGATAAACATTCCTAACGACAAAATGCTAGCCGCCAGTAAAATCAAAGCCAGATGACCGAGAATTGGGATGACGATCGGCATTTTCGGATCGGCAGCACTAAATAAAATCGATTCGTACAATAAAAACGGTGCTGTCATCGTCAGATAAAAAGTCAAAACGCCTAACAGTTTGCCAACGGCAACCGACCAGTTGGTTAAAGGAGAAGTTGCCAACAGTTCGAGAGTTCCCCGCTTGCGTTCTTCAGCATACAATCCCATGGACAACATCGGCAAGAAAAACAGAGAAAGCGAACCCATGACGCTTAAAAAGAACTGCAAGAATTGATAAGGAACATCAACGGGATCGGTAATTCCCAACTGCTCTCGCATCGCCACTTGTGCGAGGATGCCATCGGGTCCGAGAAGGATGTAGAGAAAGAAAAAGCCGGAAATCAACCAATACACTCCCGCGATCGCCAATGCTAAGGGAGAAGCAAAGTAACTCTGTAATTCTTTACGATAAATAGCGATAATATTGGATATAATAGTATTCATTACTCTGTGTTTTTTGAACTGAACTTACCAAGGGAATAACTTCCGCACTTTCTTTCCAGAGTCGCGAACGGAACCGACAATTTCTGAATGAATTTGACCTTGTGTTCGCCCTTGAATTGCTCTAGATTTGAGATCGTGGGTCGCTACAATTTCCCCCGTCATTAATGCCTCTTGCGCGCGATCGAGAAGGGTTTCCTATCGATCGTCGCTCCCGTTTGCTCGTCAAGTTGCTGGCTCGTAATTTTCCAAATCATTTCTAGGTTAAAGCATTGCTAACCTTTTGAGATCGATCGAATTCAGTTGTTTATTCAGGAGGAGTGTTTTCAGGAGGTTCCGAATCTTGCATGTCCGGTTCTGGAGTTTGGATATCCCGGACATCTGCTTCTGCTTCCGTTTCTGGAGTTTTCGCATCTTCCATCGTCAACTCCAAAAAGACATCTTCCAAACTCGCTTGAACGCGGTGCAACTCGCACAATCCCAACCCCGCCTTCACCACCCGAGACGCAATAATTCGACCCGGTTCCGTTCCCGGTTCGGCAGTCATCCGCCACTTGTAACGATTTTCCGGCAGATGCTCCCTCGATAGCAGTTCGATCGACTTTACCCCCGGTATATTCTCAAACAGCGAACCCAACGACGCCTCTAAACCCGCCACATCCGCCTCCACTTCCACCTCGTATCCCATTCCCCCCGTCAACCGACCCATCAAATTCTCGATTTTATCGGTTGCCACTACTTGACCCCGTTTGATGATGGCAACTTGGCTGCACGTCATGTTGACTTCTGGCAGAATGTGGGTAGAGAGAACGATCGTATGTTCCCCCGCCAAGCTTTTAATCAAATTACGAACTTCGATAATTTGTCGGGGATCGAGACCGACCGTCGGTTCGTCTAAAATAATCACCGGGGGGTCGTGGACGATCGCCTGAGCGATACCCACCCGCTGGCGAAACCCCTTAGAAAGCTTGCGAATTAAGGTTTTGCGCCGTTCGGATAACCCGCATCGCGCCACCGCCAAATCCACCCGCTTCGATCGATCTCCGGCTGCCACCCCCTTAATTCGCGCCACGAAATGCAAAAATCCCTCCACCGTCATATCGGGATACAACGGCGGCGTTTCCGGGAGATAACCGATGCGCTGTCGCACCGCCATCGACTGTTCGTGAACGTCGTATCCCGCAATTCTCGCCGTGCCGCTGGTGGCGGGCAAAAATCCGGCTAAAATTTGCATCGTCGTGGTTTTGCCTGCACCGTTGGGACCGAGAAACCCTAAAATTTCCCCTTTTTCCACGTTAAACGTCACATCCCGAATCGCTTGGGTCGTGCCGTAAATTTTACTGAGTTGCTCGACTTCGATCATATTTTGGGGTTGGGGGTTGGGGGTTGGGGGGTTTGTCACTTGTCCTTCGTCCTTTGTCAGTTGTCACTTGTTTGACCAATGACCAATGACTAATGACTAATGACTAATCGATTAAATCCCCGAACCATCCAAGAATTCTATAACGGTTTTGTTTTTCAGCTTGCAGTTGGGGGCTGAGGTGGCGGCAGTTGCCGAGACTAGGACTCGTGCTTCGGAGGGCTGACTTTGCAGTTGCCGGACTTGTTCCTCGAGGGATTCGATGCGATCGACCAAACTGCGGATGACGGCGGCTTCGGAGTCGGGGAGTTGACCGTGTTCGAGGGGGTTGACGCGAACGCCGGAACGGTAGACCACGCGACCGGGAACCCCCACCACCGTGCAATCGGAAGGAACATCCCGCAAGACGACGGAACCCGCCCCAATGCGCACGTCGTTGCCGATGTAGAGATTGCCCAAAACTTTCGCCCCGGCACCGACGACGACGTTTTCGCCTAGGGTGGGGTGGCGTTTGCCGCTTTGTTTGCCCGTTCCGCCGAGGGTGACGCCTTGGTAAATCAAGCAGCCATCGCCGACAATGGCGGTTTCGCCGATGACGACCCCCATACCGTGGTCGATAAACACGCCTTTACCGATTTTCGCCCCGGGGTGAATTTCAATTCCGGTGAGGAAGCGGGAAATATGGGAAATCATTCGGGGGATGAAGGGGATGCCGAGATGATGCAGCCAGTGGGCGAACCGATGGAGTAAGATCGCTTGCAAGCCGGGATAGCAGAACAAGACTTCCAAGCCGTTGCGGGCAGCCGGGTCGCGATCGAAGATTATACGGAAATCAGCAATAAAGGTATCTAGCACGAGATCTCTCAAGGGGATAGACAACCAGAGAGGGAGAATCGCCAGAGGAGGACGCCGCTCCCAAAGACTTTTGTTAAATAGACTACGGATTATTATATAGTCCGGCGTTGGACTCAAGGCTGAGTGCAAACTGAGAAGTTCTTGAGTCTGGGGTGGGTTTTCTGGGGAACCCTGTCAAAAGAAAGCAGAAGATTGAACTCCTCTCAAAAACTCTTCCCACTTCAGGAAGAGGCTTGTACCTGGTTTTTTGGGTAATTTGCCCAAATTGGGTAATTTGCCCAAATGTTGTAGGCGATCCTTTGGCGAGCTCATCTCACTCCTGATGTAAAGAATTATAACATCGACCTTTGGGGGCGGGTTTTCGGATAACAACACCTCGAACGGTCGATCTCGAACGGTGGAGATCGATCGCAGATTACGGATGTCTGGCGGCGGGTTTTGCTTTTGCCACTCGAGACATACAGCGTGCGTCTAATACCAACACGCTGGAGGTTTGATAAATAGCACACGCTCCCAAGGTTTGAGCGATCGCCGGCGTGTTTCCAGCTTGCAAAAAGGCTAAGGAATTTTGAATGGTTTGGGCGAGTTCGTCCCCTTCTGCGGCGATCGAGGTTCGCAAGCTGTTGAGCCAAATGTTGTGAACGATATAGTTGGGTTTGAATGCCTGTTTATTCAGAATGAAAAAATCGACGTGATAGCGATCAATCAGTTGCTCTAACGGCTCTAATGTGGGGCTGTACTGAGCGCGAATTAAATCGATCGTTCGCTGACGGAAAGGATAGTAATATCCCGTATGGTAGGCGATCGAATACTCTTGGGCAACGAGTACCGAGCGTTGAGAAAATGAGGGCAAGTTATCGGTTTCTGGCTCGAGGGAAGCAATTAAAATATCCTGCGGCTGCTCTTTAAAAAACTGATAGAGATCGCCCTGAGTTCCGACTTGATAGGAGGTTCTGGGGAATTGCTCCAAGCTAACTGGATAAAGGACGATCGTTCCTAGAGCTAATGCTGTTGCCCAAATCCCCACTCGATATTTGAGAGAAGTCTTTTGCCGAGGTTGCTGGAACGACCACCGCAGAATTGCATCTAAAACGATAACAAAAGTCATCCCCGAAAGGAGAGACAAACAAATTATTTCACCGTGCAGAGTATAGCGACTGGGGAGATGAAGCTTAAAGAGGAAAGCGTGGGCGGCAAAAAATAAAACTAAAGACGAAACGGCGATCGGAATCAGAATGTAAATTTTTCGATCTAGTTTCTTGGTGAGAGAAAATAAGGCAGAATAACGGTATAATAAAGGTAGAGCTAAGCCGATCCAGAGAATGGCAGGCGTACGCTTGGGAATCAAACCACTGCGCTCTCCAAACAGCCAAAACGATCGCCAATTTAAATCGAAAAAGGCGTTGCGTCCGCCCATCCAAAACTCGGGAAATTCCCGAGCTTCGGCAACGGTAATCGGCGGGTCGAAGGGATTTCCCATTACTAAATAAGGCAGGAGACTCGCAGCGGCGATCGCTAAGCCTCCTCCTAAGAATAAAACATCTCGATATTTTCGGTCGATCGCCACCGTCCAAAGCAGCAAACACCCCAAAATCCCGCCCTCTACTAAGACATATTGCGGGTAAAACAAACCCATCAGGGCGATCGCGATCCACACCCCCCATTTTTGCCGTTTGAGGAGATAGTAAAGAAAGGCAACAAACAGGGGATAAACAAAAGCTCTCGGCGTTCCCGAAACCAAATCGTTTCTCATCCACAAACTGAGATTGAGAATTGCCGCGCTACAGAACCCAGCAAAGGGAACCGGGAGCAACTGCATACTCACCCCGAACGCATACGCCGTTGTCAGCAATCCCAACAAAAAAGGCAAGATTTTATTAAAAACCAGGGGAGGAATGCCCAGATAGGCAAAAAATTGATAGAGTGTGGTGTATCCCGGCGGGGCAACCGATTGAAAGTAGTCGGCGATCGGATCGTGGGGAAACAACGATGGATCGAGAAAGCGCATCATCCAAAAAACGTGCTGCCGAGCGTCGTCCTGTACCACGTATTCGCTGCTAAAAGCCTCTCCCAAAGCCAGAGAAGCGTAGATTGCCGCCAGAGTTAAGCTGTGGGTCAACCAAAACAGCGTGGGAAACGGATAGAGGCGCGTCGAGGGAACCGTCAGAAATCGAGATAAGCGGGAAGCCAGCATGAACCTTGACCAAGAAGAATACAGGAGTTCAGGAGTTCAGGAGTTCAGGAGGGGTTTGAATTCCCTTCCTCACAGCATTCTGTAGGCGTTTCTCTGCGCGACCTGAAAGGCGTAGCCGCTCTGTTGGCGCAGCCTGCGCTTCGGCGCATAAGAGCTAGCCACCGCTATGAGCGCTTACTCCTGCAACTTCACCGATTCTGAACTCCTTTCAACGATCGATCGGGTGTATCTTACCTTAAGCTGGCATACCCGCGATCGCCCTAGGGGGCGATCGTTGGCATACAATTAACCCACAGACCTACGAAAACAAGGGCTGTGGGCTGGGAAAACTCGCATTCTTCAATCGACTCCGACAATCGCAAAATTCTGAATTGAGGAATCTTACTCTACAAGCAACCATCCTCGGCGAACGGCGTGTAATAATCGATCGATAGCGGCTTTATCTTCCTCGTCCAACATCTCTTCTAACAGAGCGGATTTCAGGCCGTAGCGATCGGTGCGGGTAATGCGACCCGAACACCAAATCTGGAAAAAAAGTTCTGAAATCGGCTGATTCATCGAATTATAGATACTCATGGGTAGACGGGACGTGAGGGTAGCAGTCAATTGCATAGCATTTGCTTAGCATCAAGTATCGCCGATCGCCTTCCTCGATTGGGGTGACTGAAAACCTTAAATCGTGTGATATTAATTAGATTGCTCGATGACTTCGATCGCAGACACCCCTATCGTTTCCAATTCGTTCATGCAACTCCGCAGACCCTTTCGTCGTACCAAAATTGTCGCTACCATCGGTCCGGCGACCAGTTCTCCAGAAGTTCTCCGCGAACTGATTACGGCTGGTGCCACCACCCTGAGACTCAACTTTTCCCACGGAACTGACGAAGATCACCAGCGCAGCATTCGCCTGATCCGCCAGGTGTCCTTTGAACTCAACCAACCCGTCGGCATCCTGCAAGACCTCCAGGGACCGAAAATTCGCCTGGGACGGTTTGAGAACGGATTCATCCACCTGCAAGAAGGCGACCCGTTTATCCTAACGAGCAAGCCGACATCCGGCACGCAAAAGATCTCTCAAATTACCTACGACAAATTGGCTGACGAAGTTCCCGAAGGCGCGACGATTTTGCTCGATGATGGTCGGGTAGAGATGCAAGTCGAAAAAATCGATCGCGCGGCAGGCGAACTGTTCTGTCGGGTTGTCGTCGGCGGCAAACTCTCCAACAACAAAGGCGTCAACTTTCCCCGAGTTTACCTGTCTGTCAAAGCCTTAACCGACAAAGATCGCACCGATTTGATGTTCGGACTCGATCAAGGGGTAGACTGGGTTGCCCTCAGCTTCGTGCGCAATCCTCAAGATATCCTAGAAATTAAAGAACTGATTTCCAGTGCCGGGAAGAACGTTCCCGTGATTGCCAAGATCGAAAAGCACGAGGCGATCGAACAAATGGAAGAAGTTCTCTCCCTGTGCGATGGCGTCATGGTAGCGCGAGGGGATTTGGGGGTCGAACTCCCCGCCGAAGACGTTCCCATCCTGCAAAAACGGTTGATTCGCACGGCAAATCGCTTGGGAATTCCCATCATCACCGCCACCCAAATGCTCGATAGCATGGTCAGCAGTCCCCGACCCACCCGCGCGGAAATCTCCGACGTGGCTAACGCCATTCTCGACGGCACGGATGCGGTAATGCTCTCCAACGAAACCGCCGTCGGCGAATATCCCGTGCGTGCAGTGGCAACCATGGCACAAATTGCCGTGCGCATCGAATGGGAACAGATGACCCAGCACGATTCTCGCATCGACGACACCGTGCGATCGATCCCCAATGCCATCAGCCAAGCCGTGGGTCACATCGCCGCCCAACTCAACTCCGCCGCCATCATGACCCTGACCAAATCCGGGGCAACCGCGCGGAACGTCTCCAAATTTCGCCCCTACACCCCCATTCTCGCCGTCACCCCCCACGTAGACGTAGCGCGGCGCTTGCAGCTTGTCTGGGGCGTTAAACCCCTGCTGGTGCTAGATTTGCCCTCCACCGGACAAACCTTCCAAGCCGCACTCAACGTAGCACAGGAAAAGGATCTGCTCAGCGAAGGCGATTTGGTGGTGATGACGGCGGGAACCCTGCAAGGGGTGTCCGGTTCCACGGATTTGATTAAAGTCGAAGTGGTGACGGCGGTTCTCGGTCAGGGGGTCGGTTTGGGACAAGGTGTCGTCAGCGGTCCGGCGCGAGTGGCACGCAGCGTCCTGGAATTGGGCAGTTTCAATCCCGGCGAGATTTTAGTCGCGCCTCACACCACTGCCGATTTTGTCGAGGTTCTGCGCAAAGCCGGTGGCGTGATTACCGAGGAAGATAGCTTGACCTCTCACGCGGCAGTCATCGGTTTGCGTCTGGGCATTCCCGTCATTGTGGGCGTCAAAAATGCCACGGCATTGATTCGAGATGGGGCAATTCTCACCCTGGATTTACATCGCGGTTTGGTTTACTCCGGGGCAGTCAGTCCCAGTCAAAATTAATTGATCGGTCATTGGTCATTTGGGGTTGGGAGTTTGGGGTTTGGGGTTTGGGAATTTTAGATTTTAGATTGGTCACTGTCCCCTCACCCCCTCACTCTTTTCTCCCCCTGCCTCCCCTGCCTCCCTTGCTCTCTTCCTCCTGTAGGCGTAGCCAGTGCGAAGCACTTACTCCTGAACTCCCGAACTCCTCCAAATTATGACTTCCCAAAACACGCAAATTGCTCGTTACGGTTCTTGGAGATCTCCGATTACGTCAGAAGCGATCGTTGCAGATATAATTCGGCTGGGCGAGATCGCGCCGACGCCGGATGCGGTTTACTGGGTGGAAGGACGACCGCAAGAGGGGGGGCGCAACGTGGTGGTGCGGCGGACTGCTGACGGGCGAATTGAAGATGTGACGCCGGCGGAGTTCAACGTTCGCACTCGAGTTCACGAGTACGGCGGGGGGGCGTTTCTGGTGGATGGTGAGACGGTGTACTTTGTCAATTTTGCTGACGGGCGATTGTACCGACAAGTGGTAGGCGGGGAACCGGAAGCGATAACCCCCGAGGGTCAGTGGCGTTATGCAGATTTTGCGATCGATCGCCCTCGAGATCGCCTCCTTGGCATTCGCGAAGACCATACGGGGGAAGGGGAAGCGGTCAATACGATCGTCGGGATCGGGTTGGATGGCACGATCGAAGTTTTAGTTTCCGGTAACGATTTCTACGCTTCTCCCTGCCTGAGTCCCGATGGCACGAAATTGGCTTGGCTGACGTGGAACCATCCCCAAATGCCGTGGGACGGTACCGAGTTGTGGGTGGCGGAGATTCGGGAAGACGGATCGCTGGGGGAGGCGCAATTCGTTTCTGGGGGAACGAACGAGTCGGTGTTTCAGCCGCAGTGGTCGCCGGATGGGGTCTTGTATTTCGTGAGCGATCGCGCGGATTGGTGGAATCTCTATCGCTGGCAAAATGGCGCGGTAGAACCCCTCTATCCCCTAGATGCGGAGTTTGCCACGCCGCAATGGGTGTTCGGGATGTCTACCTGTGCGTTTGACGAAGAGGGTCGCTTGGTGTGTACTTATACGCAGCAAGGAACCTGGCAACTGGCGATTCTCGATCCGGCAACCCCGCATTTGCAGAATATCGAAACGCCGTATACGGAAATTGCCGGGTTGAAGGCGATCGGCAATAATGTCCTATTTTTGGGCGCGTCTCCTACCGTGGCAACGGCGATCGTGCAACTTAACTTAGAAACGGGTCAGCACGATATCCTGCGCCAATCTAGCAGTTTGGACATCGATCCGGGCTACATCTCTATCCCGCAGCCGATCGAGTTTCCCACGGAAAACGGGCTGACGGCCTACGCTTTCTACTATCCTCCCACGAATAAAGATTACGCCGCTCCCGAGGGGGAAAAACCGCCCCTGTTGGTGAAAAGCCACGGCGGACCGACGGCAAGTACCTCCACGAGTCTGCGATTGTCGATACAGTATTGGACGAGTCGGGGGTTTGCTTTCTTAGATGTGAACTACGGCGGCAGTACCGGGTACGGACGCACGTACCGCCAGCGATTGCAAGGGAATTGGGGAATTGTGGATGTGGACGATTGCGTCAATGGGGCGCGATATCTCGCCGATCGCGGTTGGGTGGATGGCGAGCGGATGGCGATCTCCGGAGGCAGTGCCGGAGGCTATACGACCCTAGCGGCGCTGACATTTCGCGATGTGTTTAAAGCGGGAGCGAGTTATTACGGCATCAGCGATTTGGAGGTTCTCGCCACCGATACCCACAAATTCGAGTCGCGCTATCTCGATGGGTTGATTGGGGCGTATCCGGAACAAAAACAACTTTATATCGATCGATCGCCCATTCATTTTACCGATCGTCTCTCCTGTCCGGTTATCTTTTTCCAAGGACTCGAGGATAAAGTCGTTCCCCCCAATCAAGCGGAAATGATGGTGGAAGCGCTACGCCAGAAAGGACTCCCCGTGGCTTACGTTCCCTTTGAAGGCGAACAGCACGGTTTCCGGAAGGCGGAAAATATCAAACGCGCTTTAGATGGAGAGTTTTATTTCTATTCCCGCATTTTCGGTTACGATCCGGCGGAGGATTTAGAACCGATCGAGATTGAAAATCTTGAGGGTCATGGGTAAGAGGAACGAAACGCACGAGAATTTTTAATTTTTAATTCTCTTCCCTTGCTTTCCCAACCTCCCCAAAAAAGAGATCCTAACCCACCCACGCCACCTCAACTCGTCAAGCGATCGGGGAAGGACGAGTCCGTTACGCCCCGATCGACTTCAACCGTTTACGGGATAGGGTTTTTTGCAGGTGCTGCATTGGGAGAAGGATAGAAACGGGTGCAGTACACCACATTGGTCACCACTCCGTTTTGACCGGAGGGAATGTACCCTTTTGCCGGGTGGTTGATGGGTTGCCAGATAACGCCTGCCGTATCCGTCGTCGAGACGCCATCGAGGCGAATCACGCCACCGTCGTTGACGACAGCTAGTTGTTGACCGTCATAGCTGGGGCGATCGTAAACGCTCAAACCACCTCGAAAGCGAACGTTCCGCAAGTTCGGATCGTTCGCACCGCACCGAGCGGGAATGACGTTGGGATTGCTCGAGACGGGGGGAATGGGGGTCGGAGTCGGAGTCGGACTGGGAACTTGTGTGTTGCAATCGGGATCGAGATAGGATTTCCAAACGTAGCCTCGATACTCGGTGGTGGCGATCGGCTGCCAATTTCCCGCAGCCGGAGCGACCAACCAAACGCGAGTTCCATTGGGTATGGTAGCAATCACTGCTCCGTCTGGCATTTCACGCAGATTGAGCGGCGATCCAGCCGTACAAACTCGAGATTCCGGGGGGGTGGGTTGCGCCTGAACCAGTGCGGGCGCCAACATCGGTGCAAACAAAGCTGCGCTAAGGAGCAGACGAAGTTTCATGGGTTCTCCTCACAGTTTACGCGGATGACGTAGATGGCTTTTAGTTTATCAGAATCGCGAGGAATGAAGAGATTGGGGGCGGTGGAGAGAGCAAGGGAGGCTTTCTTGAGCAGAGGGAGCTTTCTTGAGCAGGGGAGGCAGAGGGAGCAGGGGAGGCAGGGGAAGCAGAGGGAGAAGATGTTTGCCAAATCCCAAATGATTCAAAGTTACTACCCGATCGAAATCTTCTTTAAATCTTTACATCCGTATTTTTACGGATATAATGAGGGCGTTGAGGTGAAATAAATCGGATAAATTGTAATGATACCCTCCGTGCAACTCATTCCGGGGGCGCTTTCTGAGATGATCGCAACGGTCGCTGAAACTAAGGTTTTGACCCGAGCCGATCGCTACGGATTGATGGCTGCCCTTCTCGACGAATCCCTGAGTGAAGAAGAACTCGAAGCGACCAATCGGCTGGTGAGAGCCGTTTTAAAAGGTCGTGTTAAAGTTCTCGATCGCATTTCCGTGGAAGTTTAGGGCGAATCGATCGCGATCGGACGATACAAATAAGCTCCCGTTTCCGAACCCGCCACTTGGTTGCCTGCCCCGTCGTACCAGCGTTCCCACAAATCCAAACCGTCCCGAGAAAATCGGGCGTTGATCGTCACCGCTTCCGACCCGCGAAAATTGCTGGGACAGCCTCCCTCTGGCGTCGAACCGATAAAGACGCCCTCCTCGAAGCGAAAGACGATCGTGCATTCTGCGTTGCCGATGGCATCGGCAGGAACTAGGCGTTCTGCCGGGGGACGATCGCAAAAGTTATCCCATCGGTCCCCTTCTAATTTGTAGGATGCCAGTTCGATCGCCCCGCTTTCTGCCGATCGGCGAAATTGTACCAATCGCTGGCTGGCAAATTGCAATTCTGGCGAATTCGATGCCTGTTCGGACACCAGAATGGGGGTCGTTTCGGGAAAGGGACTGTCGGAGACCGCTGCCGGACAGTTATGGAAGCGAACGGGTAAGAAACTGCTGTCTGCGGCAACTTGTGCGGAATTGTCGAACGCACCGTTAAAGAGTTGGGCGATGGCGTTGACTTGGGGATCTTGGGCGATGGGGTCGATATCGCGATACTGATAGGAATCGTCCTGCGCCCCCCACACTTGGTTCCCCTCGGCATCGAACCCCCGATCCCAAGTTTCCATCGTCATTTCGGTGAGTCGGACTTGGTTGGTCACTCGCACCGCGCCTCGGTAGTTTGCCGGACAGCCTTCTTCCGGTGTCGTTCCCCAGTAACCCTCGCCGTCTTTTTGCAGGGCAATGGTGCAGACTTTTTCCCCTAAGTCGGGAACGGAGACGATGCGATCGACTTCCGGTTTGTCGCACAGTCCGATCCACGCTTCGGGGTTAGCGGGTTTGTAGGAAATTGACTCCACCCCCAAATTATCGGTGCTGGGGGAAATTTCTAAAAAGCGCTGGCGGTAGGGACGATCGAGTTGCAGGGAGAGGGCTTGTTCTTGATAGAGAAAGGTCGCATCGGTATCGGCAACGCGGATGGGACAAGTGGTCATGCGCACGTCCGCAGCGTCGCGATCGATCGCCGCTCGGGCAGATGTATCCATCGTTCCTACCAAATAAGACGCCACTTCGCGAACTTGCGCGTCGGCATCGATCAATTGCCCCAACACAGACGGCATCGAGACCAAGCCTAGGGACAATCCCCAACCGAATAACGCAACGCGGGTAAACTCCATCGCAAATCCCATTCTCAATCCCTTGACCCCAGTTAATTTTGGTGTTAATCATCATACTGAGATCGAGAATATTACTAAGATTAACCATGGGTCAACGTACCGTTAAAACCTGGGTAGGAACTGCGGCGATCGTCGCGTTGGCGATCGGACTGGGAACGGGTTGCACTCGCCGCAACACCGAGACCCCAACCGAAGTGCAGAATGCCGAGTCGGTCGATCCCATCACAGCCTACGCCCGATCGGTACTGGATATCGAACCCATCCGCCAACAAGCTTACGAGCAAATTGTTGCAGAGACAGCGGAGTCCTCGCAACCTCCTGCCGTGGTCTGTAGCGATCGCGATACCATCCTGCCCTTACGCGGCGAAGTCAAAAAAATTGCCGTCGAATACTGCAACCAAGCTAAGGCAATCGCTGAAGAAAATGGGATCGACGCCCCACAATTTAACAAGCTCGCTCAACAATTAGAAAGCGATCCCATGCTCAAAGAAGCGATTAAAGCCGAATTGTTGGAACTGCAACAACCTAATGGACGGTAATGGGTAATGGGTTGCCGCTCTCCGAACTATACCCGTCCGTACCGAGCGATCGCATAGCGACTCGGCAAGAGTATCGCCGCTTCTGGGTTTTCCCCCCTGCTTAACCACGCCCACAGTTGATCCCCAAAGGAGAAGTGCCACCACTCGCTGGGATGTTGCTGGAAATGCGCTGATCGCATTACCGTTGCCAAAATTTGGCGGCAGGCGTGATAGTTCTTGCCTCTATCATCGCGACTGTTGGCAAAGTAATCGGGATGGGAACGGGGAGAAATTTCATCGATGGGCGATCCCATGTCGATCGCCCGATTTTCGGAATCTACCAAGGTAACATCGATCGCCGCTCCGGTACTGTGGGGCGGTGGCGTTGCCGGATCGAGGCTGGGAACCGCCCAAAATTGATGCACCCGCTCTTGGAAGGTTTGCCGCTGTTCGAGGGTTAATGCCGTTGGCGAGAGTCCTGCGGCAGCAACGAGTTCGTGAAAGCTGTAGTCCACCATAAACTGCTGCACCTCGACGGGACGATAGGCGTCGAAAATTTGGATGCGCCAACCCGGATGGTGCTGTTGTAGGTAGGTTTGAGCGGTGAGGAGGCGATCGAGAACCCCTTGGCGGAGGAAAAAGGGCGATCGATCGCCGTAAGGCGCACCCAGTTTCTCGTACGGATGGGGAGACTCGACGGCAAACCGATCCAGGGGAATGGGAACGAGCGGTTCCCCGCATTCGGCAATGGGAATTTGTTGGTAGGGTTTCAACAAGAATTTTGAGAGTTCGTTTTTTGCCACTCGCCAAAGCGCGATCGATCCGAGAATATCAAGATTTGTTACCACTTTCTCAGGTATGAGGTGGATTTTTTTTGGGAAAGGGAATGTAAGAGTTGCCAAAATGCGCCAATAATGGTGAAATAGATAGACGGTGCTGCGATCGTCGCAGTCCACCGCAGTCTGAGGGGGCGTGGCGGAATGGTAGACGCTACGGACTTAGACAAAACTGAGCCTTAAGGGAGAAATCCTTTAAGTGACCGCTCTCAAATTCAGGGAAACCTAAATCCGCCGAGCGGACAAGGCAATCCTGAGCCAAGCTGGAGCCATAGTTCCAGAAGGTGCAGAGACTCGACGGGAGCTACCCTAACGTCTAGCCGAGGGTAAAGGGAGAGTCCAATTCTCAAAGCTTCGCGCGTCGAGGCAGCAGCGAAAGTTGCAAGAGGATGAAAATCCGTTGACTGGTGACAGTCGTGAGGGTTCAAGTCCCTCCGCCCCCATAAACTTAACAAATTTGCAGTCTGAGTAAGCAAACTGAAAGAATTGTTGAGTGTTATGTAGACCCCCTTTTTCGTAGGGAAAATAACAGTTACAGTATGAATGTTAAGGAATAATTAAAAATCATTCCTGGCAAAGTGGGTACGGAGGTTACATGACACCTATAATGCTGCGTCAGCTCTGGTCGTTAATTGAGACCACCCAAGCTAATCTACTATTGGCTCTCGATGATGCCACTTTGGTTCAATGGCTGACCAAACAATTCAAACAAGACCGAGCGTTGAATCGAGACGAACTCGACAGCCTAAACGATTACATCAGTATGAAAGCGCCGTTAATTCGGGACTTAGCTCAACAGCGAGTCGTTACCGATCGCTTTTAGGCGCGATCGATCGCCAATTCCAAACAACTTTACATCCTTAACACTAAAATCGATTTCCCGTCCATATCCCATCGCGCAGTGCGATCCGCGACCCGGGGAATGGGAACTAATCGTTTAGAGCTAACACCGCTCGATACAATCCATCCATCGTGTATTCCGTTGCCTCGGCGTCCACCCGTCCCAATAACTGCCGACAAGTTTGGGAAGTCTGAGGACCGATGGAGGCGACGCAGACCCCCTCCCAAGATAAACCTCGGGTTTGGAGGATCTGACAAAAATTCTTCACCGTTTTGGAACTGGCAAAGGTGACGATATCCACTGCTTGTCTCCCAAGTGCATCTACAGTTTCCGGCGGAATGGTTTGCGGACAATGCGACTCGTAAGCCGCCACTTCGACAACCTTCGCGCCGCGTTCGGCAAGCTGCTTGACTAACACTTCGCGTCCCCCGGTTTCAACTCGGGGGAAAAGAATTTGACAACCCGCCACCGATTCGGGGAAATGTTCCACCAGCGCATCCGCCACGAAATCCGGGGGAATGAAATCCGGCTCGATCCCTCGTTTTTTGAGGATTTGGGCGGTTTTTTTGCCAACGACGGCGATTTTAACGTTTGTTAGGTGTTGGCGGTCTTTTCCCCGCACCAGGAGGCGCTCGCAGAAGGAATTGACGCCGTTTGCCGAGGTGAGAATCAGCCAGTCGAACTCGTCGAGGCGATCAATACTATCGTCGAGGGGTTGCCAACTCGACGGCGGTCCGATTTCCAATGCCGGGAGGGAGAGAACCTTCGCACCATCTTGGGTGAGGCGATCACTAAATTCGCTCGATTGCTCGGTCGATCGAGTGACGAGAATGGTTTTTCCGGTGAGGGGTCTTTTATCCGTGGTCATGGGTCGTTCGCGAGTTGCGCTTTGGCGGTTTTCTTCTCCCACCATCATCCCATGCTGGCTGAAGTCACGTAATCTTGTTGCCGTTGTCTACTGACCGAATTCGGCTTGCAATTCCTCATCATTATCGTCAGCAATAGTTGCCACGATGGTAATGGCTCTCGATAGCTCTGACGGACTGAGGTCGGAGATCGATCGAGATGCCACCACCACCACCTCATTGTTCGCGATCCCAAACCGAGATTCCAAGGTACTCGACCAATTCATTTCCAACAGTCGGCGCATTAAGTCTCCTTCGTTCTTGGCAGGCAACTTCAGTACCGGAGACCACACCATCAGCGTGTCTTCTTCCGTTGTCCCCGTCAATTGCACGAAAACTTGGACGCTACCGTATTCAAATTTCCAAACGTGACCCGCCTCGCTATGTCCCACCATCGCCTTCTGGTCTTCAGCCAAACTGGCGATCACGAGTTCGACTTCCCGAACGTAGTCAATTTCGTTTTGGTCGTTGGTTAATGTATCGAGGGATTGGTTTTCTCGATTGATCGTCATAAAACTTTCTACTGATTTATCTGGGACTATCCAGCATCACTCTAGCGCTTCTGGGAACCCAATGACCAGTAGTAATTTGGAGTTGGGAGTTTGGGGTTTGGGGTTGGGAATGGGTAATTGGCAAACATCTGCTCCCCCTGCCTCCCCTGCCTCCCCTGCCTCCCCTGCTCCCCCGGCTTTCTTCCTCCTCACCCTCATCTCCCTCCGCTCCCCCATATCCCTCAAATTACGGTTTTCGTGCCACCCAGTATTTGCTCATAAAGTGGTTTTCTGTCGCAATCTCCGCAAACCCCGCATTTTCCAACCGTGCAACCAAATCGTCGGTGATGTAGTGGCGGTGATAGGGTTCGTGGAACATGGCGGAGAAGTTTTCCATAAACGGCTCGAATTCCGGCAAGTCGAAGACCTGAATCGAGTCGCAGATGACGAAAGTTCCTCCCGGTTGCAGCACCCGATAGCACTCTTCCATTACTCGCTGGCGCACCTCTGGCGGCAGTTCGTGGAAGGTAAACACGCAGGTGACGCCGTGGAAATAATTATCCTGATACGGCAAGTTTTCCGCATTGGCTTGGCACAGTTGCGGCAGTTCTCCGGGCAACTCCGACAGCAGTTGGTTCGCCTTCCGCAAATAGGCAGGCGACAAGTCCATCCCATAGAGCGAAGCTTTCGGCAACGCACCGCGAATTTGTCGCAGCGTCCGTCCCGTTCCCGTCGCCACGTCCAGTACCCGAATTTGACGGGGAGGAACGTCGGCAAAAGCATCGCTTAATCCCCGTTTCAGCGGCGCTAAAATCCGGCGGCGCATGGGGTCGGCTCCACCGTTAAACAAAAGCTCGACCTGTAAATCGTAAAGACTCGCCGACTCGTCGCTGAGATAGCCGTCGGTTTGATGGTGGAAGTTTTGGACGTAGTAGCTGGGATAGCCTTCGGTGTCGATGTCGGGGGAGAATTCTTGGTACTGTTTTCGGCTGACGCGATCCCAAATTTTAGGCAAATCCAGCCACACGAGGGGGTAGTAGCGGAAGAAGTCTTCCCAGGGGTGATCGAAGAGCAAACTAGCGGGATACACGCCGTTTTCGGCATCCTGCCAGTCGGTTTCTAGCAACTCATCCAATCTTTGCTGTCCCTTTTGCAGCAATTCGGGGGAGATGGGTTGGGTTTTGACCTCTCTCGGGGGAGCGATGAGTTTGGCGAGTCTGGCGCTGAGGGTTTTGTGGGTAAAGCCGAAGTAGCTTTTGCCTTGTTGGAAGGTTTGATAGGCGAGTTTTGTCAGGGTATCGGTCATGGAGATTTCGGATACGTATCGAGGGTTTGAGTCCAAATATTAACAAATGTAACGCAGACCTTCTCCGCTGGGAAGGGTGAGAACCCATCTTATGGGAGAGCTGGATTCCAAAAGGCTAAAATCGTTGCCCATGTTTTCCCATTATTAGAATCGATTACTGGAAGAATCTCAACAGAATAATAAGGTTTATCATTGACAAGAACTTGATAAATTTTTCCGTCTTCATGTAATAAGCTAGGTTTTGCTTCTTCAATCCTATGATTTTGGTTTAAAATCTTAGATTTAACAAAATCGTTATAAATTGTGGTTGGATCGAAACTTTCCGAATCTTGGACTTGGAAAAGGACGATGATTTTTTCGGGTTTTGGTCGATCGCTCGTATCGAATAAATAGTCTTTATAATTTTTAGCAAAAGCGAGAAATCCCAAGATTGCATCAGTATCGGAAGAAACCGAACCCTCCACTGATTCTATATTATCTTTTAAATTCTCTTCTATATTTTCTGAAGCAACTTCTATCTCTTGACGAATAGCTTCCTGTTTTTCTTCTTCTGTTTGTGAGGTGGTTTCTATCTTTTGTTTAATTCTTTGTTTAGGAGGAACGGGTGGAGTTGGTGTTTCTAAGTTTGGGGTGGACGATCGATCGGAAATCAATTCTTTTTGAGGCGTTGTTTGTTCGGTTTCGTCGGGTTCTCTTTGCAGATTGCTAGATTCTTCGATCGCCTCTTCTGTTTCTTTTACAGACTCAACATTTTCAACAGGTTCGACAAATTCTTCCTGTTGCTCTGGAAACGACGATCGATCTCGAAAAGCCAATCGATCACGCCATACCACTCGATCGATCGATGGCTCTTCTGGTTCGGGTGGCGATTCTACCTTCGGTTCCGGTTCTGGCGGTTTTGTCGCGACATCGATTTTAGGTGCAGCCGGAAGCTCGGTAATGGGAACGGCAGCCAAAGTGTCCGGTTTCGGCGGTTTCTTTTCGGCAGCCAACGGCAGAACCAAGAGCAAACCGTGAAGGCAAACGGAGGCGAGGAGGGTTGACCCACTCCGAACTCGCCATGCAAGGGGAAGTTTTATCCAGTTCATGGATCTTGAGGCAGGAATAGAGCGAATTCAGTCTGAGGGACAGAACTGATGACATCTAACTATACGCGAACCCTGAGTCAAACTACTCATGGGGTGGAGATCGCCACTCCTCAAAACACACCAGTCCCTAGTATAGGTGACGTTCGCCGCACTGGAGTGGTTGCCCGGTTTTCCAGACCTCTAACCCCACAACCGAGACTTCGAGTTCCGCAAAACGGCTGCTGCCATAGAGTCCCCTGTAAGCCGTCGCCATCGCGTACGGTTAACTCGACGGAACTCTCGCGTCAACCGTACCCTGTCACCGAAATCGATCAAGCGATCCCGAACTTCCTCGGGGTTTCCTAGCATTCAGAGAGCGTCCCAGTTACAATAGAATTATTGCAAGATCGAATGAATTGGGACTGAGTTCAACGGCTAATCTATGCTTCAGGACGCAAATACCATCCGCCATTACCAAAAAATTACCGACACCTTTGTCGAATTTTGGAATCGGGGTTACCGCTTTGACGATCTCAGAATGTATCTCGACGGCTACGTTGCGGCCCTTCGCAACTCCAACGCGATCGAATCCTATCTGATCAATCGACTCGAAGAAGAATCTTTCCGATTCCTATACGATACCTCGAACTTTGCGGTTCCCGAGCCGCAACCGGAGACAGGGTATTATTAGCTCAAAGCTTAAAAAGTTAATATTTTTTTCGGTTTTAAAACAGGCAATTACTGACCGAATTCCTGTCGTGCTTGCTCGACAACTTCAGCAGTAATCTCATTAAATCCACCGTCTCTGGCAAATTGCTCGATTTTCTTGCGAGCCTGCCTTCTGACGAAAAAGGGGATATTTTTCAGAATGGCTTCGGCTTCTGCCGTCCATTGGAGTTCGCCGATGAAATCAGAGTTTGACATGGATAGATCGAGTTAATTTCAAGGGTTTAGATGGTTCTATTGTAGGCGATACTCCTAGCCCTTTCGGGGCGGCTGCGCCAACGGAGTCGCTTCGAGATCGCCAAAACCCACTTATGGGGGAAGAGTTCGGCATCGACTAACCATCGGGATTCATCTGCTTGGAAATCCAGTTGATGGCTCCACTGGCGATCGCTCCGAGCATCAAAATCCCGATCGCCGGATTGAAAACAGGCGTCCACAGGGTCAGCCACAAATCCAAACCCAGATCCACTCCGCTGGATTTCCCCGCGTACGCCACCATCAGCCACAGGAAGATGGCAATCAGAAAGAAGACATCAAAAACGAGGATGCGGTTGAGCCAAGTCAGGACTTTATCTTTCATATCTACATTGAAATGTAATTTAGGTGGAAGGCTAATTTAATACCGAATGCGCGGATCGACGTACGCATTGAGAACGTCGATCGCAATACTAGCAAAAACGACGATCGCCGCAAAAAAGACCACGATTCCCTGTACGGTAGGATAATCTCGCGAAGAAATCGCCTCGTACAACCGACTCGCCAAACCGGGCCAAGAAAACGTTACTTCCGTTAAAATCGCCCCCCCCAGGAGCGAAGCAAACGTCAACCCGAGAACGGTAATCACCGGAATCATCGCATTTTTCAGCGCGTGTGCTACCAGAATCCGACCCTCTTGAATACCTCTGGCTCTGGCAGCTTCCACGTAATCGCTACTGAGGGTTTGTTTGAGATTCACCCGCACGATGCGCTCGAAAATCCCACTAAGCAAAACTCCCAAGGTGAGACTGGGTAAGGCGAGATAGTGCAAAGCGGCAAAAAACTGGTTGAGATTCCCCGCCAAGAGGCTGTCGAGGGTGTAGAGTCCCGTGATCCCTTCAGGAGTGGGGAGCGTTAGGGGAAAGCGCGTTCCCAGGGGAAACCAGCGCAACTGCACCGCGAAAATCAGTTGTAACACCATGCCCATCCAAAACATGGGTACGGAATAGGTGATAATGCCAAATAGGCGACCGCCAGCATCGATCGGCGTATTGGGACGAGATGCCGACAGCGAACCGATGGTAATCCCCACCACCACCGCTACTACCATGCTACATACCGCCAGTTCTGCCGTCGCCGGGAAGTGGTTGCCGATAATGTCCCACACATTCTGTCCGCGACTGGTTGCCGATTCCCCCAGGTTCAACTGCAACAACTGACCCATATAGTTGAAATACTGCTCGAGCAACGAGCCGGATAATCCCAACTGTTCTCGCAATTCTTCTTTGAAGGCTTCTGGTGCTCGCGGTCCGAGGATGGCATCGACGGGATCTCCGGGAGTGGCTCTCAGCAACAAAAAGACGGCGGTGGTAATCGTCCACAGCATCAACGGTGCCAGGAGCAGTCGGGAAACGATGTAATATTGCAGCGCTTTCGAGCGAGACATGGGAATTGGGCGATCGAGCTTCGGTTTTCAATCCTACAGCGATCGGGGATCGGTGGATAGGGGTTGGGGGTTCGGGGTTCGGGGTTCGGCGGTAGGGTGTGTTGAGGAACGAAACGCACCATTGGGGTTATATGGTTTTGATTTAATGCAGCTACCAACCCCAAGAGGTAAGGTGTGCCACCGAAACGAACTCGCGTTGAGAATGTAAAAAGTGCACGATTGGGTTACAACACGGGAATTTCTGAGTCGTTAAGGCGAGATTTGATTTAGCGGGGGGCAATTTTTGTAGATTCTCCAGGCGATTGATCGACCTCGGATATTCTCTCCCCTCGTTAACCCCACCTTCACCCGGCAAAATCGATCGCGCGAAGCCGAGGATCGATCGATTTCACCCCAATTTTGCCTCAAATAATTGAGAATAGCGTCAATTAGATAACGGATTGACGGGGTTTTTCGGGTGTGGTAATATACGTCTGGGGCGGAGCTATGACTACTTATTGTACGTAAAACTATATGACTAGTGCTATAATTCAAAGAAGAATTTGAACCCGCTTGGGGTTTAAACCCCAAGCTAATAGCTCAACTCCATTGAAATGGACTAAAATTCTGTCCGAGTCTTCTTCAGAAGACTTTCGCTATTAGCCTGGAA